>JAYTRB010000199.1:0-2459 GCA_043746425.1 Planctomycetia bacterium | reverse complement strand
CGGACTCAAACAAAAGGAGTTGGGCGATGATCAATCAAGAAGTGTTGCAAGGCAACTGGAATGAGATTAAGGGCAAGCTCCGCAGCAAATGGGGCCAATTGACGAATGATGATGTGCAGAACTTCGACGGCAATATTGATCGCTTGACGGGGCTCATTCAGCGGAAAACGGGTGAAGGCCGCGAGGCCGTTGAGCGGTACCTGAAAGAAGTTACGGCAAGCGGCTCTTCGGGAATTGGCCAGACGGCCGAAGCGGTTCGCGATTACGCCCAGCAGGCAAGCGAGCGGATCCAGGAGGGTGCTCAGCAGGCCGCAGAGAGCGTTCGCCAGGGTTATGGTGAAGCCGAAGAGATGGTTCGCCGACGTCCCTCGGAAGCTGCCGCCGTTTGCTTCGGTGCGGGAGTATTGACGGGACTTGTGGTGGCGCTCTTGATTCACCGCAAATAGCGACGCGCCGTTCGGCCGCCGCACCCTTTTTGCCACTGCCTTATCGCCTTCTGAAGGAGGTCGTCATGGTTGCTGAAAAAACCCGTCCCCGCGCATCGCGAACCGCCGATTCCGCACCTAACCCGATTGCTTGGGTTAATGAGTATCCGTTCACTTCAGTGGCCGTCATGTTTGGGATTGGCATGGGTGTAGGGCTGGCGCTCGGTCATACGCTTGCCGAATCTACCGGAAGGCATATGTTTCATCAGGATACGCTGACCGAAAAGTTGACCGGTCAGATTCGAGACGTCCTCAAGAATTCCCTGCCTCAGGCGGTTTCTCGTCACATGGCGTGACGGGCAGATGACGGAAACGAATAATCATGCCATCACGGTCGGACGAAATCGAATTTCTTCAAGCGCAATTGCAGCGCGCGCGAATGAACATGTCCGAAGATGTCCACGACCTCGTGCAAAACGCGCGAGACATGACAGATTGGCGGCGGCACTGGCGCGGCCACCCTTGGGTCGCATGTGCCGCCGCAATCGGCCTCGGATATTTAGTGGTTCCCGCGCGGCGATTTGGTAAAGCCGAAGCGCAGAAACTTGCAGAGGTCGCGCAAGCCACGTCGGCGTCCCTCCCCAAGTCGCCCACTAAGCGACTGATCTCCGAATTGGGAGGAATGGCCGTGGGATTTGTCGCCCAACGGGGAATAAGGTTCCTCGGACAACAGATGGAGCAGTTCTTCGCCGGCCGGAATCACCCGACAGACCCAGTAAACCGTGAACACGACGCGAGCCTGCATGATTATGAAAAATAACAGAATTGCAGACGCGCTTCCCTTGGATGCAGCGGTAAGTGCTTCGTCGGAAATCAAGCCGCCGTCATGGGAAGACTTGACGGAATATGCGGCCAGGGCCCGAGAATGGGCGAAAACTCATCCTGTCTCATGTCTGGCGACAGCCTTCGCCGCAGGAGTTGCAATCGCATGGATTATCAAACGCAAGTGAACTCAAACGGCGCCACAACACCGGTCACCAGCCGCGCCCTGGAAAGTGCGGCCGACCTCTGGCAGCAGATCTTGCTGTTGGGCGAATTGCAGGCCCGGCTCCTGGTTGTCGAGGTGGGCGAGGGTGTTCGACAAGCACGGGCTGGGGTTTTACTAGTCGTGTGCGGGGTTGTATTCGGCATTGTCGCTCTTCCCGTGGTGCTAGCCGCCCTGGCGCTGATCCTTGTGGAAGTAACGGAATTAACACTGGCGCAATCGTTTAGTGTGGTCGCCGGCTGCGCCATCGTGGTCGCTGCATGCCTGACCGCTGGAGGTTGGTGGCGCCTGCGACAACAGACGCTGGGAGCACCGCGTTCGCATGCTGAATGGAATCTAAACTGGCGCTGGCTGAAAGAAACGTTGCATCGCGAACGTGGCCCGCAACATCGTCTGCCTTGTCCGTCCCCACGCTCCCTTTAAAGCAATATCTGGCAATCGAATTATCAAGGAGAAG
The DNA here is from genome assembly GCA_043746425.1 of Planctomycetia bacterium. Taxonomy (GTDB): domain Bacteria; phylum Planctomycetota; class Planctomycetia; order Planctomycetales; family Planctomycetaceae; genus JACQFH01. Next base: position 532 of record JAYTRB010000199.1, on the reverse strand, counting down.
TGCGAATCATGGAAATCCGATCTGACACCAACCACCCCGGTGCCGCAGCCCCCTCCGTTTCGGGTTGTGCTCAGAATGACATGAAGGTGCTGGAAGATCTCGAGGCGTATTTTCTTAAGTACGCGCGTGAACAGCCGCAAACGATGGCTCTGGCTTGCATTGCCGTGGGTTTCGTTCTGGGCTGGAAGCTGAAACCTTGGTAATGGCTATCAGCCTTTGCAGGTCACTGACGAGCGAGAGATTCTCTGTCGGCCGAGTTGGAAATGCGCAAACTCGAGCAGAGGCCCTAAGCTTTTGAGTGGGCGGAGCATCCGGTGCCCGCGACTTGAGATTTGTGTGTCCGTCCGCGGGCAAATCCGATCCGGCCGGTTTTCCATCCATTTCGGGCGTTGGATGGCTACTAGACCGGCTCGGTTCCAGGGTGTGTCGATTCGCGAGGATTGGCCCACGCGAACTCATGGTGCCGTATAGGCATCGACGTGGCCGATTTCATCAGTGCAGCCATTGATGCCTTCGAGAAAGGGGCCGCACC
>JAYTRB010000198.1:0-2377 GCA_043746425.1 Planctomycetia bacterium | reverse complement strand
GGGGGCAACTCGCCGACATCATGAATTTCGAGCCTTGGGGAAGTCAATGCGGCGGTTTTACCGGCCGATCCTTTCGGCGCGGCAGACGTGTGCCGTGAGCCGGCGATCAGGGTAAGCGATCCTCGCATTTCCAGTACCCACCGGGCGGTTTCCCACTCTGAGCCGTGATCGGCATGCGAGTCGGCCCCCGGCTCGTGCTTCGCATCAGAGGCGCTCTTTTTGTGCTTTTTCGAACTATGCGTATGGCCGACAACCGATTCTGTCGAAGTTTTGTTCTGCCGTGGCATCTGACTCCAGACCAGGCCTGCGACCAGCAAAACCCCGGCAATTCCGACACCGATTCGTACGCGCACGTGTTGCCACCACACGCGAGGCTCGTCCTTAGGCCGATCGGCATCATTCCCGCTGATGTGAGTCTGATCGTCAGGAAATCCATTGAACGTTCCATCGGCGGGGTCGTCGAGCGAGGCAAACGTGACGGCCGACGGAATTCCAGTGGAAACGCCAGCTGCCGCATTCGGGGTGGCTGCCCGGGCTGAAGCGGGCCGTCGCGAGTTCTCGGAAGTCCCGATTGCAAACGGAGAGAGGGCGTACGCCACATCGGCCGGTGTCTGGTAGCGGTGTTGCGGATCGCGGGCCAACATCCGCGCTAAGACATCATCGAGTTCGCCGGGAACATCGGGCCGATACAAACGCACCCGCGGGGCGTCATGCGTGGCACGGGCCATCAGCTTTTCCATGACAGAATCGCCCGGAAAGGGCAGGCGTCCGGTCAACAATTCAAACAGCGAGCAGCCGAGGCTGAAGATGTCGGCTCGAATGTCGGCCGTCTTCGTATTGCGGGCCTGCTCGGGCGCGATGTAATCGGGAGTTCCCAATACCTGACCTGAGCGGGTGAGTTCACCATCTTCGTGCGTTTCGCTGGCAAAGCGGGCCAGCCCCAGATCAAGAATCTTGACCAGCGGCAGACCGTCGCCTTCGTTCTGCGTTACCAGCAGATTTGAAGGTTTGATGTCGCGGTGCACCATTCCCTGTTCGAAGGCGTGCTGCAACCCCAGCGCCGTCTGCCGGATGCACTCACATGACCACCCTATGGGCAGCGAGTGCTCGTTTCTGATCCACGATTTGAGATTTCGCCCCGAGACAAATTCCATGACCAGAAAGTACGTGTCGCCGACGCAGTCGGCGTCATACGCCCGTACAACATTGACGTGGTCGACCGCCGCCGCTGTGCGAATCTCGCGCAAAAACCTGGTAACCGATTTGGGCTGCTTCATGAGCTGCTTGCTCATGACTTTAAGGGCGACAACCCTGCCGATCGCCGGCTGCGCTGCCTTGTAAACCGACCCCATGCCTCCCTGTCCGATCAGCTCCAGCAAGCGGTACTTGCCGAGCTGGAAATTGCTCTTCCCCGAAAGCAGCTGCTGCGCCTGCCATTTCGTGACCCAGATCGTCTGAACCATTCGCGCCGAGATGGTTTTCGGCTCCTGCTCGGGCCACGTCCGGACTTCGGCCAACTGCTCGGTTGTGAGAAGACTCGATTTCTCGAGCAGTTGCAGGAAATCTGAAACGGACGTAACAGCCATAGCCTGCAATTGGTTGAACGACGAATGACGTAGCCCTCAACAACAGCATCATATCCCAAAGACGATTTCTGTGCGAGGCGTGCCCAGCCGTCATTGCCGAGGCGAATTCAACCTCAAGCACGCCTGCCGGCCCTGCTCACCCGCGGCCGACGCCCAAGTGCTAACGACCGTGAGCCGCTTGGTTGGTGGATGCCAAAGTCTCAGATCGGTGGCAGGACACTCGACTGGGTGGGGACGACCCGGCTTGCAAGCCCGGTGACTCGTGGCGACTGATCTCGTGGCGACTTGGCGCAGTTGGGCGGCCTTCGTCGATTATCGCTGACAACGATCGATGTTTGCGCTCGTCGGGTGTCATTCAGCTCAAGGCTGACTGCAAAAATAGCACTTTAATAACACCTCATTCTTCGACAAGCCGCCCGAGCTTTGCCTGTCCCCAGGGGGCCAGCGCGATTTCGGCCGAAAGTTGCCGCGTGTTCCGCAGGCGCTCCAAGTCCTTTCCCTCGCCTTCTTGAACGCAGTATGCATCGATGCCGAATTGCAGGGGTGATTGCCGGCTTTGCGGTGAATACACGCCGCGAATGAAACTTCCGGCCCAAGGCATTTCGGTGCTGGCCGCGCCTGCCTTCCAATGCTGGCCATCGGCGTCAGGCTCGAGCGCCACATGGCGGATTCATCCAGCCTGGAATCGCTATTTGCGAAAACGAATGCCGTCTGACTGGAAAGAGAGCCGAATGATATGGTAATTTTGCAAGCCGGATTCGCCGGATCGCCTTTACGGCGGTGCCACGAAT
>JAYTRB010000197.1:0-6474 GCA_043746425.1 Planctomycetia bacterium | reverse complement strand
TTACGTGCGGAAACTCAAAGGCAACCTTCAACAGCGGCACGCTGAAACCCATATAGAAGAACAACAACAGGGGCTTAAACAGGTTTTTGCGGAAGTTTTCCCAGAATTCGAGCAACAGTGGCGTGCGCGTCGCAGCGACCGACACCGCGTCGGTACCAGTGACAGTGACGATATCGACCCGGTCGCCAACATGCAGATCGGTCTCGGGAACATTCTTGCCATTCAGTTTGATGGCGGTCTTCCCCTCAACGACATCGAATGGGAACTTGTCGATGTAGTCGGTCGTCATCGTCAGCTTCCCTTTTTCAACAGCATAGACGATGCCTGTGCGGATACGCGTCGCATCAATTTCGACGACGTAACCCTTTTTGTTCCGAATCAGTGCGACGGTGTCGTCGGTCATCAGATCGGCGAATCGGGCGTCGATGCCGTTGAGCTTGACCTTGACTTCAGCGGCGGCGCGAAAGAGCTCTATATCGTCTCCTTTGCCGACGATCGTCAATTGCGGGTTGCCGTCATCCAACACCGCAATCTTACCTTTGGGTGTTTCGGCGGAGACGCCTTCGCCCGCCTTAGGCTCAGCGTCAGATGCCGCCCACAGATAACTGAAGAGCGCCGTTTGCATCGCCAGGACGACCAGACAGGCCGTGAGTTTTCGCCACGGGCTGGCGGGTCGGGTCGATCGTGCGAGAGGATTCAGAATCTTGAATTTCATTTTTTCCCTTTTTATATATGATTCAGGAAAAGAATCATTCTCGGTAGTGCAATCGGGCGTCGGCTGCCCGGCTGAAAAAAGTTCGCAAGAGCGATGAACCCGCCGGTGGAAATTCCAGATCCAGGCGGCCGATGAGACGCAAGAGACCCTTCAGGATTGTCCGCGGGTGGGGCGGACAGCCAGGAATGAACAGATCGCCGGGAACGACAGTGGCGGCGCGGTTGTTCTATTCGACCGGGCAGTACGAATGGTGGAAGCGAATCGGCTTCAGCCCGAGCGGCGTCGCCCAGAACTTCGCTCAGGATGTGGAGAATATAAACCCCCAGTCCGAGAGCTACGAGACCCACGAGCAACGAGGGAATGATCATCGACGGGCTCTCACGGAGAAACAGCGTCATCGCCTGGACGATGTGTCTGTGGATCGCCGGTTTCTGCCGGCCCGGCGGCAAACATCTCTGGCGCCACATCCACCGTCTTCAGTCCCGCCCACTCGAGGAGCTCGGCCTTGTTAAAGAAAGTACGGTGAAGTGATTTGCTGCGTCAGATACGCATCTTCATCGACCCACCGGTAGACAGTATTTTCCGATACCTTCAGCAGCCGCGACTTCGCGCACACTCAGTTGCATCGTATTTTCCGATCCGAGGTGACGTGACTTCGGAAAACTTCCCAGCCAGCCTCATCGCGGCAAGTGAAATTCGGCTCCGATTGTGGGTCAGCGTAGATGGCGGCGATCGTTGCTGCAAGCGACGATATGATTTAGAAAAGGAGTCGAGCAACAAGAGTTGCCGGAAAAATAAGATTTCAAAAAATAAAAATTTGAGAACTTGACATAACTCTTTATGGGGTTCTTGATTACAATTCTGTAATGGCATCGGCTTCGTGTTGGGAAATCCCGCGGCGCAGGCTAAAATCGGTGTTAAAGATATTGCTGGCCTCGCGCGTCGGGGTTCCTTCTGAAGCTGAATACCAGCACACTACGCCAAAACGAAAACACTCGAACGAAACCAAAAGCAACTGCGGCTGACGCGGGTACCCACAAGATCACACGATCAATCGACGAGCGAGGTGCTTTGAATCATCCGTGTTTTGAGGAATCGAACGTTCGTAATTCGTGTCATTCGGAGGATTCTCGAATGGAGTTGTTGATCGTCGAAGACGATCCGGTCATCGGAAAAGCGATTCGGCAGGGGTTTCGTGAAGCCGGTCACGATTGCGTCTGGGCCAAAGACGGCGATAAAGGCTGGGAGCTCGCCCGATCGCAGCAATTCGACGCCCTGATTCTCGATCTGATGCTTCCCGGAAAGCATGGGCTCGACATTGTCCGTGACCTGCGCGGCGAAGGGATCCGCACTCCGGTGGTCTTGCTGACCGCGCTGGGGTCAATCGAAGAGCGCGTCGCGGGTTTGAGCGCCGGCGCCGACGATTACCTTGTCAAACCGTTTGCCTTCGCTGAATTGATGGCCCGCATCGAAGCCGTTTGCCGTCGCTCGGGGATGCGCCCGGCGCCGACGGTGCAGGTCGGGGAACTTTCGCTCGATCTGGCCACTCGGCGCGCCCTCCGCGAAGGAGCCGAAATCGATTTGACCCCTACCGAGTTCAGTCTGCTGGAATTCCTGATCCGCCACGCCGGGCAACTCGTGACTCGCAAGATGCTTTGCGAACATCTGTGGGAGTCGGATTGGGAGGGGGCCACCAATGTGATTGAAGTGCATATCAACCGCCTGCGCGGTAAACTCGATAAGGGTTTTGACAGGTCTTTGATTCAAACCATTCGAGGCCGGGGCTATGCCCTCCGCGCATCTTAAAGAGGTCTTCGGGACGTTGCGGTTTCGGCTGACGGCATGGAACACGGCCGTTGTCCTGGTGTTTGTGCTGTTGACCCTCTGGGGCGTGCGCGAGGGGCTGCGGCTGGTCTTGTGGAATGAGGCCGACGACCAGCTCGTGGATGACGCGCTTGAAATCAGAGAGATGATTGAGCAGCTTTATCCCGACCTCGATAAAATTCACGGCGAGCTCGAACGCAAAGCAACCACGCATACTCATCGTGGTCTGCACATACGGATCTTCGACGAACAGGTTCGGTTACTGTGGTCCTCGACGACCTCACCCGACATTCCTTCGCCAATCGAGCTATTCAAATCAGGGATGAAGCCGGTAACGAACCGTCATAACCGGCTGGTGCATTTTCAAATCCAAAAGGCCGGGGTACCACTCTACATGATTCGTGTCGGCACGTCGTTCAAACCACTTGAAGACGATCTGGCCCAAGTCACCTGGCTGCTGGTTGTCGTCGGCTCGCTCACAGTGCTCGTTTCGCCGCTGGGCGGGTACTGGCTGGCTGGCCGCGCCACGCGACCCATCGCCCGCATCATCAAGACCACCAACCGACTGCACCCGGATACTCTCGAAGAGCGGCTTCCCTTACGCGGGACGGGAGATGAACTCGACCGCCTCTCGGCGACCATCAATGGCTTTCTCGACCGCATTGGAACGTACCTCGAACAGAACCGCGAGTTCACCGCGAATGCAGCCCATGAACTGCGTTCGCCCCTGGCCGCGATTCAGAATTCGCTCGAAGTCGCCTTGAATACCGACCGGGAGGTCGACGAATACAAAGAGCTTCTGGCAGAACTCCTCGACGAATGCGGGGGGCTGCGGGTACTCGTCAATCAGTTGCTCATCCTGGCCGAGAGCGATGCCGGGCGCATGCAGGTCGAGACTGAACCGGTCGAACTGGACGCCATCGTCCAGAAAACCTTCGACATGTTCCTGGGAGTGGCCGAGGCTGCCGAAATCGATTTACGGATTGCCCGTCTCGATCGCGCGCGGGTCGCCGGCGCTGCCGGCCGCTTGCGGCAGGTCGTCAATAATCTCGTCGACAATGCCATCAAATTCACACGCGCTGGCGGGGTGGTTGAACTCAGCCTCACGTTTTGTGAGGCCGATGATACGGTTTGCCTCTCTGTCCGCGACACGGGTTCTGGAATTCCCCCCGCCGACGTGCCGCAAATCTTCAACCGCTTCTATCGCGGCGACAAGGCGCGACAGCGCGACCGCCCCAGTCGGGGAACGGGATTAGGTCTGGCGATCTGCAAGTCGATAGTCGCCGCCCATAACGGGCAAATCGAAGTCGCCAGCGTGGTCGACCAGGGAACAACGATGACCGTCATCCTCCCTGCCGTCGTCGCGGGGGCCCTTTACGAATCCTCTGCGCGCTTTGACCCCGCCTTGGCGACCGCACCGCGCAAGTAGTCGGTCAGAGGTTTCCCACTTGAGCGACACATGGAGCGACACAGATCCTTCATGAGCGGAGATGATTTCCAGGAGAAACCTGATTTCTGTGGATCGAGTGTCGAAAGTGTCTCATGGAAATGAGGTCGTGGGCGCGGGGGTCGACAACACGGACCGGCTTAAAGAACGCTCTTCGACAAATGGATAGAAGCAAGGTTCGACCGCCGCTATTGTACTGTCAACCGCAGGTCGTGCTGATCATGGTTGAAAACGGTGGCAATTGCTGCCGTCACTTTGAGACCGTCACGATCGAATGCATAAGTCTTTTCGCAGGCTCAGCGGGGGTGTGGTTTTGACAGACGAGAGGCCAGTCCGTAACCTCAACCACGAGTGATTGAGAAATGGCTTCGATTCACGAAGGGCTGGCCCGTTTCCTGACGGCGCCATGCGACTTCGATTAGAAATTACGGAGAATTGGGAATGAGAGTTTGGCCCGGGCGACCCTATCCATTGGGCGCCACCTGGGATGGGCGCGGAGTGAACATCGCCCTGTATTCCGAAAATGCCACGCACGTCGAGTTGTGTTTGTTCGATTCTCCTTCGGCGACGCAAGAGACGCAGCGCATCGAATTGCCCGAGCAGACCGACCTGGTCTGGCATGGCTATTTTCCTGATCTGCGTCCCGGAAATATTTATGGCTTCCGTGTCGATGGCCCCTATGATCCTGAGAACGGACATCGCTTCAACCGTCACAAGGTGCTGCTCGACCCGTATGCGAAAGCTGTCGTGCGCACCTTGCGCTGGGGCGATGAATTGTTCGGGTATCGCATTGGCGACGCGCGGGCCGACCTGTCATTCGACGAACACGACAATGCTGCCTCGGCTCCTCTGGCGGCTGTGATTGACCCGGCCTTCACCTGGGGCGACGATCGGCTTCCACGCACGCCGCCCCACAAGACGGTCATCTATGAACTGCACGTCAAGGGCTTTACGCAGCGGCATCCCGAAATTCCACAACACCTGCGTGGCAGCTACGCGGCGATCGGCTCTGACGCGGCCATCCGACATTTCAGGCGGCTGGGAGTGACTGCCGTCGAACTGTTGCCCGTACACCTGCACGTCGATGATCGGCATCTTGCCGATCGGGGGCTGGCAAACTATTGGGGCTACAACACGCTCGCCTTCTTCGCTCCCGACATTCGCTTCCAGTCACGCGACCGCTATAGCGACGTATTGCGGGACTTCAAGACGATGGTGCGCAATCTGCATGCCGCCGGCCTCGAGGTGCTGCTCGACGTCGTTTATAACCACACCGCCGAGGGGAATCAGCTTGGCCCGACTCTCTCATTCCGCGGTATCGACAACGCTGCCTATTACCGCCTGTCGCCCCAGAATAAACGGTATCACACCGATTTCACGGGTTGCGGCAACACGCTGAACATGCTCAATCCGCGTGTTCTGCAATTGATCATGGACAGCCTGCGGTATTGGGTTCTGGAGATGCACGTCGACGGGTTTCGCTTCGATCTGGCCAGCACCCTGGCCCGCGAATTGCACGAGGTCGATAAGCTCGGCGCATTTTTCGACATCGTTCATCAAGACCCGGTGCTCTCGCAGGTGAAACTGATCGCCGAGCCGTGGGATCTGGGCGAAGGGGGTTACCAGGTCGGCAACTTTCCCGTGGGCTGGTCGGAGTGGAACGGCAAGTTCCGCGACTGTGTGCGGCATTTCTGGAAGGGGGATGGAGGAATCATTTCCGAATTTGCCACGCGTCTGTGCGGCAGCAGCGACCTGTACGCATGGAGCAGCCGCCATCCTCACGCGAGCGTCAATTTCATTACCTGCCACGACGGCTTTACGCTGGCCGATCTGGTTTCCTACGACAGTAAACACAACGAGGCCAACGGCGATGGCAATGGCGACGGCGCCACCGACAACATCAGTTGGAACTGCGGCGCCGAGGGTCCATCCAGGGATCCCACAATTCTCGCCTTGCGCGAACGCAAGAAACGCAATTTCCTGGCGACGCTGATTCTCTCGCAGGGAATTCCCATGCTGCTGGCAGGCGATGAGCTGGGGCACACGCAGCTAGGCAACAACAATGCCTATTGCCAGGACAATGAATTGAGTTGGCTGAACTGGAACTTATCGGGCACGCAGGAAGCTCTTTTAGACTTTACTGTGCGGCTCATGGATTTCTGGCATCGCCAGCCCGTCCTGCAGCAACGGCGATTCTTTCACGATCGCCCCATTCGCGGCGACAGCATCAAGGACGTCATGTGGTTCGACCCGTCAGGGAAGGAAATGTCGCCCGCCGACTGGACCACCGGTTACGCCCGCTGCCTGGGAATGTTTCTACGTGGCGACAACATTGACATTGACGAATACGGCGCGACGATCTCGGGCGACACGCTGCTGATTCTTTTCAACGCCGATCACGCGCTCAACATTTCCTTTACTCTGCCGCGGCTCGACAGAAAACATTACTGGGATCTCGTATTGGATACCTATGTTCCCGAATGGGATG
>JAYTRB010000196.1:0-8694 GCA_043746425.1 Planctomycetia bacterium | reverse complement strand
GCAGGGCGTCAGCACGGCATCCTGTTGTTCGGCAGGCAGGTCGCCGTAAAGCGGCATCACGGCCAGATTTTCGCGGGCCGCCAGTTGCACAAGTTCCTGCCCCACGCGGCGGATTTCGCCGACCCCAGGCAGAAAAACCAGGATATCACCAGAAGTTTGAGCGAGCGACTCTTGAACCGCATTTCTGACTGTTGTCAGCCCTTCGTCTCCAAACAGGGGGTTGTAACTCCCTCCCGCATTGTGCAGTGATCGATGATATGGCAACTTCAGACGCCCAGGGGGCCCCTCTGTCCCCAGAAAGTTTACTTCCACGGGAAACAGTTTGCCGTCGGCAGCGACAATTGGTGCGTTGCCCAGATAGGCGGCGATCGGTTCGGCGGCCAGCGTCGCCGACATGACCACGATTTTGAGATCGGGCCGAACGGTCTGCTGGACGCGGCGAACCATGCCCAGTGCCAGATCGACGTTCAATCCGCGTTCGTGAAACTCGTCAAAGACGACGATCGAAACCTGCTCGAGATACGGGTCATCCTGCAGGATTCGCAACAGAACCCCGTCAGTGACGATTCGGATACGCGTATCAAGACCGATTTTCTGGTCGAACCGTACGGCGTAACCAATCTCGCCTCCGACCGCGCCCCCACGCTCGAAGGCGATTCTACGGGCCGCGGCGCGGGCGGCGACGCGGCGCGGTTCAAGCATGATGATCGTCCGATCGCCGGCCAGTCCCGCGTCGAGCAGTGCGGGGGGAACGCGCGTGGTTTTTCCCGAGCCGGTCGGGGCGCGCAAGACAACACTCCCGGCGTGACGCAGGGAGTCGATCAATTGCGGTAAAACCGCGTCGATGGGAAGCATCATCAAAACACGCCCAGGGGTTGCATCCCGTGGGTTCAATTCCAATCGAGATTTCAGAATTCAGTTGTTTGGTTTTCCCGGGTCATTCCTCGTTCGTCATTTCTCAGCGATGAATGACCACCTGCGCAGGATTGATCGCCTTGTACTTTCCTTTATGCGCCGTAATCGCGAACGCTTCGGGCACTTTTTCAAGTCCTTCAAGCACGTGGGTGATCATCGGTTTCAGCCGCACGCGTCCCGAGGCCACCAGATGAACGGTATGCGCCAGGTGGCCGCGCGTACTGATGTCGGGAAACAGATAACGCAGACTGCGTTCGCGCAACAGGTCGATGTCGATTTCGAGCGGCTGCCCGAACCACGAAACGCCGACGATCTTGCCCCCAGATCGAACAGCCTCGACTGCCTGCATCACCGTCTTGCTGCCGGCCAGGCCCTGGTGGGGGCTTCCTCCGGCGCATTCAAAGACGACATCGGCCCCGTTTCCTCCTGTCAGATCGCGAATGGCGGCAATCGGGTCGCAACTCATGGCGTTGAGAGCATGATCGGCCCCCAGTTCCTTTGACACGCGGCACGCCTCATCGCGGACATCGACCGTAATGATTTGCCCCGCGCCGCTCAGACGCGCAATCTGCATGCACTCCAGACCCATGCTTCCCTGTCCGAAAACGACGACAGAATCGCCCAGTGCCATCGCGGCCGTTTCGACCGATGCCACGCTATCGCTCAGGGACTGCAGGCAGGCCCCTTCGCTGTCAGAAATGCGTTCGTCGAGCTTGACCAGGGCGATTTCAGGAAGAATCGCACGTTCCGAAAAACAGCCGGGAAGTTGAAAACCGATGATCGGCCCCCGTCGGCACAAATGGCTGCGCTCGCTATGGCACAGCGGACAATCGCCGCAGGGAAGTTTGGCGCGGGCCGCCACGCGATCTCCCAAGGAATACCCTTTGACTCCCGCGCCGATCTCGACGATGCGGGCAGAAAACTCATGCCCGAACAATTGCACGGGCGCTTCGGTCTCGAGCCGGCGTTTGATCTTCTCGTAAGCCAGCGTCCGAACGCCAAATGCCAGTTGCGCTTCGGTGACGCTCGGTTGCACGCACAACGGTTCGACGATGACGTGCCCCGGGCGGCAGGCTGGGTCAGGAATATCATCGAGGCGTAAATCGTTGAAGTTATAGAATCGCCAGGCGCGCATTGAGCTCTCCTCTTTCGACCGCGTCGGTGAACCACGACCCGCAGGACACGACTGAAAAAGGCGCCAGCAGTCAGGCTGTCGCGGCCCATCTGGTTCTTTCCCGGCGGTGTGAAGCGGGTCGCAGTTCAACGACTGATTGACGCCTTAAAACAACCGGTTGTATCCATTCAGGGCCGCGACGCGGTAGGCCTCGGCCATCGTGGGATAATTGAACGTCGTGTTGATGAAGTACATCAGCGTGTTATTCGGTGATGGTTGCGACATGATCGCCTGACCGATGTGAATGATTTCGCTGGCGTTCGCGCCAAAGCAGTGAATCCCCAACAGTTCGAGCGTTTCGCGATGAAACAGCAGCTTGAGCATGCCTGTGGTCTGCCCGGTGATCTGCGCCCGCGCCAGGCTCCGGAACAGTGCGTGACCGACTTCATAGGGGATGCACGCCTCGGTTAACTGGCGTTCGGTCTTACCGACCGAACTGATCTCAGGACTCGTATAAATGCCGGTCGGAATGTCGATCACCATGTCGCGCTCGCAGGGCCGGCCCAACAGATGCGAAGCAGCGAACCGCCCCTGCACATACGCGGCACTGGCCAGTGCCGGAACCCCGATCACATCGCCCACCGCATAGATGTGTGGAATTGAAGTTTGAAAGTCGCCATTGATTGGCAGATTTCCGCGGCGATCGGGGACAAGACCGATTTTATCGAGATCCATTCGATCGGTATTGCCCGTCCGGCCGTTGGCCCACAAAAGAATGTCGGTTTTGAGCTGTTTTCCCGACTTGAGATGCAAAATGACTCCGTCATTGCACCCCTCGGCTCTCTGGAATTCTTCATTGTGCCGGACGAGCACGCCGCGCTCGCGGAGGTGGTACGCCAGGGCGTCGGTAATCTCGTCGTCGAGAAATTCGAGCAGCTTATCGCGCGTGTTGACGAGGTTGACTTTAACCCCCAGGAGGCGAAACATCGAGGCATATTCGCAACCGATGATTCCCGCGCCGTAGACCGTAATTGACTGCGGGGTGAACGACAGATCGAGCAGCGTTTCGCTGTCGAAAATGCGTGGATGGCTAAAATCGACGTCGTGCGGACGGTACGGGCGGGCACCGACGGCCACAACGAAAAAGTCGGCCGTGAGCCGGTGCGAGGCTTCATCTTCAGCCGTCACTTCGACCGTATGCGGATCGACGAACGTCGCCTGGCCGTGATACATCGGGACATGGTTGCGCTCATAGAACGTGCGTCGCACTTCGATCTGCTGCTCGATGACCGACCGGGCCCCTTTCCGCAATTCAGGAAAGGTAAGATTAATTGAGACCCCCGCTTCGCGAAAGAGCTTGTTGTTGTTGGCCTCGGTCATCTGGAAGATGGCGAATCGCAGGGCCTTACTCGGAATCGTGGCACTGTGTGTGCAAGAACCGCCGACGCTGCAATCGCGTTCAATGACGGCGACTGACTTGCCATGCTTGGCGGCTTGCATTGCGGCCCCTTCTCCGCCGGGCCCCGTGCCGATCACGATGACGTCGAAGTGATGTTCGTCCATAGGAGGGATTTACGATTTCGGGATTCGAGATTTGGGAAGTAATTTGACGATCGAGGCGGATCAGATCGAAAGGTTCGAAGACGAAGCGAGTCAATCAGTAGTCGATGCAAATCGTGCGAAATCTCGGGAATACGCCCCCGCCAGAGCGCAAGTCGCAAAATTTACGAACTGAAATTAAGCCACGGCCGCCGATTTTCAAATTTCATTTTGATTCATCAATTCGCCCCCAGCCGCACATGCTCTACACCGCCTTTCACCATCCACTCCAGCCACGCTTCCTGTTCTTCTGAAATCTCAATCTCGGCCCGAGTCGCGCTGTCGAGAGGTGATATGATGCTTACGACTCCGTCAGCGAGCGCGACCCTGGCATCTGCCAAGCTGATCCAATACTCGCCTGCTGGCAGCTTCGGCACGTTTCCTTCGCCTGAGACAGTCATGAAATACGTGATTTCGTGACGGAACCGGTCGGGCATGCGAAACGGGGCCACGTCGGGTTGATCGACCGCGTAAACATGAACTGCCATCTGGCACCGCTTTTCTGAGTGCGACGTATCTGCTCACACTTTATTTTGCGATGCTACCAAATCACTGTTCGGGGCGGAACTCGACCGACAGCCAGCTTGGGAAAGCGTCTGCGACCGTCCGGGGTGAACCCCGCGGATCGCCCCACGGGCTGGCAAGCTGTTCGCTTTCTGTCGCGTGCTGTACAGTATCGCTGTTTTCATGTCGATGGAGGCGGTCGTGGCCGCTTAGCTCAGACGCCGATTTCTCTATAACTTCTCCTTTCAGAATCGCTTCTTCATGGTGCCGCTTGAAAATAAAATTGTCGAAGTCCTCGGCCGCGCCGAATACAAACCGGTCACAGCCGTGGTTCTCGCTCATGAGATGAACGTCACCAAAAAGCGGCTGCATGAGTTCCGCGGAATTATCGAGCGGCTGGTCGCCGAGGGTAAAATCCGGCAGGCGGCCAACGGCCTGTTGCGACCCAGCGCCGACGCTGGCCTCGTGAAGGGGACAATCAAAAAGACCATTGCCGGCGCAGGCTTTCTCATTCCGCATAAAAAAACTCCCGGACCCCGTCCCAAGCCGGGAGCTGATCCGCGCGCCGGCGACGTCTTCATAGCGCCGCATGATCTGGGAGACGCGCAAACCGGCGACGAAGTGCTGGTGCAACTGCACCGCGGTGACGGGGGTCGTCCCGGAAGACTTCGCGGGCGCGTCGCCGAAATTCTTCAGCGGTCGACCCGCACATTCGTCGGCATCTATTTCGAAAAAGATGAACAGGGCTTTGTACAGGTCGATGGCACCACGCTCAACGAGCCGGTTTACGTGGGCGATCCGGGCGCCAAAGGGGCTCTTCCGGGAGACAAGGTTGTCTTTGAAATGGTCCGTTTCCCCAGCCACGCCCTGGGAGGAGAAGGTGTTCTGACAAACGTGCTCGGCCCCCGCGGCCAGCCGGGGGTCGACACGCTCTCGATTATCCACGAATTTGGCCTGCCCGACGAATTTCCGGAGGATGTGCTCGCCGAGGCGCGGGTGCAGGCAGAACTCTTCCGCGAAGACGAACTCGCGGGACGGCTCGACCTCACCGCCGAAACGATCGTGACGATCGACCCCGTCGACGCCCGCGATTTTGATGACGCGATCTCACTTTCTCGCAGCGAAAACGGGCACTGGCATCTGGGGGTGCATATCGCCGATGTGGCGCATTTTGTGCGCCTCGGTTCGGTTCTCGATCGCGAGGCATACAAACGGGGAACGAGCGTCTATCTTCCTGATCGCGTGCTGCCGATGCTTCCTGAACTCATTTCGAACAGCCTGGCGAGCCTGCAGCAGGGAAAGGTGCGTTTCACGAAATCGGCACTGATGGAATTCTCGCCTGAGGGAGTGCCGCTGCAAACCGAGTTTGCCAACTCGGCGATCAAGGTGACAAAGCGTTTTGCCTATGAAGAAGTCATGCCGATTGTTAACGATCCTGAACGGCACAAGACCCGCATCAGTGCCAAGATTCGAAAATTGCTCGGGGGCATGTACGAACTGGCGATGCTGCTGCGGGCCCGGCGATTTGCGCTTGGCGCGCTGGAACTCTCAATGCCTGAAGTCAAAATCGACTTCGACAAAACGGGTCATGTCGCGGGCGCCCACGTCGTTAAGCACGACCCCAGCCATCAGGTCATCGAAGAATTCATGCTGGCGGCCAACATTGCCGTGGCGACGGCGCTCAATGACCGCGAAATTCCCTTTTTGCGGCGAGTACATGCCGACCCCGACGAGGCCAAACTGCGGGTCTTCGGCGAATTCGTCACCTCTCTGGGGTACCCGTTGAAGCGCTATCAAAGCCGTCCTGATTTGCAGCGGCTGCTCGACAAGGTACGCGAGACTCCGCACACCCACGCCGTCAACTATGCTTTTCTGCGAAGTCTGAAACAGGCCGAGTACTCTCCCGAGTTGATGGGTCACTACGCCCTGGCCGCCGAGAACTATGGTCACTTTACCAGCCCGATTCGTCGCTATCCTGATCTGACGGTGCACCGTTTGATCGACCGGTTGGTGGCACGCCAGAATACTCCATACCCTGGCGAGGCAGAGTTGACTGTCATGGGAGAACATTGTTCGCGAGCCGAACGCCGGGCCGAACAGGCCGAGCGCGAGCTGGTCAAAGTCAAGCTGCTGACATACATGTCGCACCGAATCGGAGACGAATTCGATGCCATTGTAACGGGGGTGCAGGACTGGGGCTTTTTTTGCCAGGCAGTTGAGGTGCCCGCCGAGGGGCTGGTCCACGTCTCGACGCTCGACGATGACCAGTATTACTATGAGGCGGGGGCACATCAGCTCACCGGTCGGCGAAGCGGGCGGCAATACCGCCTGGGGGCGCGGGTGCGAGTCATCGTCGCGCATGTCGACGTCGACCGTCGGAAGCTCGACATGCGACTGGCGGGTTCAGCCGCCGCCCGGTCGGCGAAAGACCGTGCGCGGCCAGGAGCGAAGCCGACAGCGCCTCCGCCCGCGCGAGAGGGCTATCGTAGCGCCAAATCGGGCACTGGCAAACCGGGTGAGAGCGCATTCCCAGGGGCCACTCCTCGGGTTCCGCACAATCGCAACCGTCGCGGGAAACAGGGCCGCCAGCGCAGGGGGTAGCGCAGGGGGTGTGCGATTCGCTGGCCACAGCGAGCCGAATCTGAAATCACTGGGGTACGATTGCAGTTGTTTGCAGTTGCCCTATAATTCCACCGGTTACTGATGCACGACAATCCGGGGCGCATACCACGTTCGACGATCGGGCGCTCGACGAAATTATAAGGAGTGGATTTTGAAACGGCTGATCCAGGGCCTCAGCTCATTCTGGCTGATCAAATCGTTCAGCACGTCCATCGGCAAAAAAATCGTGATGGCGATTACGGGGCTGGCGCTGTGCGGTTTTCTTGTCGTCCATCTGGCGGGCAATCTGCTGCTCTACGTCGGCGACAATGGAAAAAAATACAACGAGTATGCCCATGCCCTGCATGCTCAAGAACATCTGCTACTGGTTGCCGAAATTGGCCTGTTCGTCCTGTTCGTCGGACATATCTGGCTGGCGTTTGTCACCAAGGTCGAAAACGATGCCGCCCGGCCCATCGGATATGCAAAGTTTCAGTCGAAAATGGAAGAGGGGCCTCTGGCGGCGCCGGCCTCTTCGGTAATGTTCGCCACCGGCATCGTCGTTCTTCTGTTTCTCATTTTGCATCTGGTGGATTTTAAATTCGAACTGCGTTACAGCGATGAACTCAAGAGCCTCGAACCATTCGACAAGGCGCGCCTGCTGCTAACCGATTGGGTTTCGTTCGTGGTGTATATCGCGGGAAGCGCCGTTCTGGGGTACCACGTATTGCACGGTTTTCAGAGCGCTTGTCAAACGCTGGGCATTAATCACCCCAAATACACCCCGATCATCAAATTCCTGAGCGTTGTATTCGCCATTACAGTCGCCTTGGGCTTCGGGAGTTTCCCCCTCTGGGCCTGGGCGTTCAAGCCATAGAAGAAGGTTAAAAGCGCATGACCACGGAAGCGAAACCGGTTCTGGACGGCCGCGTTCCCTCAGGACCGATGGCCGACAAATGGCAGAATTGCAAAAACGAACTGAAGCTCGTCAGTCCGACCAATAAACGCAAGTACGACATTATCGTCGTGGGCACCGGGTTGGCCGGTGCGTCGGCCGCTGCATCATTGGGCGAACTGGGCTACAACGTCAAGGCCTTCTGTTTTCAGGATTCTCCCCGCCGGGCGCATAGCATTGCCGCCCAAGGGGGCATCAATGCCGCGAAGAATTATCAAAACGACGGCGACAGTGTCTACCGGCTGTTTTACGACACCGTTAAGGGGGGTGACTTTCGCAGCCGCGAAGGAAATGTTCACCGGCTGGCCGAACTCAGCGGCAGCATTATTGACCAGTGCGTATCGCAGGGAGTGCCGTTTGCTCGCGAATACGGCGGGGTGCTGGCGAACAGAACCTTTGGTGGCGTGCAGGTATCGCGTACGTTTTACGCGCGCGGACAAACCGGGCAGCAGCTTCTGCTGGGTGCCTACGGGGCGTTGTTGCGGCAGGTGAATCACGGCCGGGTCAAGATGTTCCCTCGTCGTGAAATGCTCGACCTGGTGGTCGTCGATGGGGTGGCGCGGGGCATCATCTGTCGCAATCTCGTCAGCGGCCAAATCGAATCATACGCCGCGCACGCGGTGCTGTTATGCACCGGTGGCTACGGCAATGCCTATTATCTCTCGACGAATGCCAAGGGATGTAACGTCACGGCGGCATGGCGGTGTTATAAACGGGGGGCTTTTTTCGCGAATCCGTGTTATACGCAGATTCATCCGACGTGCATTCCTGTCACTGGCGAATACCAGTCGAAGCTCACGCTGATGAGCGAGAGTCTTCGAAATGATGGGCGTGTGTGGGTTCCCCTCAAGCAGGGCGAAGCGCGGTCTCCCGATCAGGTTCCCGAGAGCGAACGCGATTATTTTCTGGAACGGCGTTATCCGGCCTTCGGCAATATGGTTCCGCGCGACGTCGCTTCGCGGGCCGCCAAAGATCGCTGCGACGCTGGGTACGGGGTGGGGTCGAG
>JAYTRB010000195.1:0-10785 GCA_043746425.1 Planctomycetia bacterium | reverse complement strand
AGATGCCGGCGGAACGGTGCCGGCAGCAAAGCCGGTACGGCAGCCGGCTCATCAGTCTTTTTCTTGCGGTCTGACTCTTTCGTGGTGGCCAGAGGCTGGCTGCTCTTTGATCCGTCGCGGTAGATGGCCAGAGCCTTCAGCCCCAGCTTCCACCCTTCGACGTAAGCCTCTTCGATCTCTTCGACGGTCGACTCTTCGGGCATATTGACCGTCTTCGAGATGGCTCCTGAAAGAAACGGCTGAGCCGCCGCCATCATTCCCACGTGGGCCTTCCAGGCAATCGTCCGCTTGCCATTCTGGGCCTTGAAGGCACAATCGAAAACCGGCAGATGCTTGTCATTGAGCGCCGGTGCGCCTTCGATCGTGTCGTGCTTGTCGATATACGCCACAATGGCCTCGATCTGCGACTGACTGTAACCCAAAGTCGCCAGTGACGCGGGGACCGTGCGGTTGACAATCTTCATCATTCCGCCGCCAGCCAGTTGCTTGTACTTCACCAGCGCGATGTCGGGCTCGATGCCGGTCGTATCGCAATCCATCATAAAGGCGATCGTGCCAGTGGGCGCGAGAACCGTCGCCTGCGCATTGCGATAACCGTGCCGCTTTCCGGATGAAACACAATCGTCCCACACGATGCGGGCGGCCTGACGCAGGTACGCCGGACAGGCCGCATCAATGTTCTCGACGGCGTCGCGATGCATCTGCATGACGCGGAGCATGGGCTCTTCGTTTTCCCGGTAGCCGGCAAAGGGGCCCAGATTCGCAGACATCTCGCTGGAACTGAGAAACGCCTGGCCGTTGAGCAGCGCCGTCAGCGCTCCGCAGATGCCGCGCCCCGCGTCGCTGTCGTAGGGAATGCCCATCGTCATCAACAGACTTCCCAGGTTGGCAAAGCCCAGCCCGAGAGGACGGAAACGATGGCTGTTCTCGGCGATACTCGGCGTCGGATAACTGGCGTGATCGACGAGAATCTCCTGCGCAGTAATGAAGATCGCCGCGGCCCGGCGGTAACGCTCGACGTCGAACGTGCCATCCGCCGCCTGAAACTTCTTCAGGTTCAAACTCGACAGGTTACAGGCCGTGTCGTCGAGGAACATGTACTCGCTGCACGGATTGCTGGCATTGATCGGCCCGGAATTCGGGCACGTGTGCCAGCGGTTGATGGTCGTGTCATACTGCACCCCCGGATCGCCGCAAAACCAGGTTCCCTCGGCGATCTCTCGCATAAGACGCCGTGCCTGGTACTCGGGGCCGGGGTGGTTGGCGTCGGTCACGTAGTGAGTGCGCCAAGGACGATCGGCAGCGGCGGCCTGCATGAACTCGTCGCTGATGCGCACCGACAGATTGGCGTTCTGGAACATGATCGAGCTGTAGGCCTCGCCGTTGAAGTTGGCCTCGTACTCACCGCTGGCGATCAGCGTGCGGGCCTTCCTCTCTTCCTTCGCCTTGGCCTGAATGAACTCGAGAACGTCGGGGTGCCAGTCCTTGAGGCTCTGCATCTTGGCAGCACGGCGGGTCTTACCTCCCGACTTGACGACCGCGGCAATCTGGTCATAGACGCGCATGAACGACAATGGGCCTGAGGGAACTCCGCCTCCCGAGAGCTTTTCTTTTGAACTGCGGATGGTCGACAGATCGGTTCCCGTTCCCGATCCAAACTTGAACAGCATCGCCTCGCTCGTCGCCAGGCGCATGATGTCTTCCATGTTGTCGTCGACCGACTGAATGAAGCACGCCGAGGCCTGAGGGAATTCATAGGGCGTGTCAGGACGCTGAATCGAATTGGTTTCGGTGTCCCAGCGATAATTTCCGCGACCGCCCTTGACGCCGTATTGATGGTACAGACCGACATTGAACCACACCGGAGAATTGAAGCAACCGTGCTGGTGCAGACACAGCCAGGACAACTCGCGATAGAAGTTTTCGCCGTCCTCGACGGTCGCAAAATAGCTATCCTTCATACCCCAGTCGGCAATGGTGCGCGCCACCCGATGAATGACCTGCCGGACGCTGGACTCGCGTTCGGCCGTGCCGGCCTCGCCATAGAAGTACTTGCTGACCACAACGTTGGTCGCCAGAGCACTCCAGGTGGTGGGGACTTCGCAGTTTTTCTGCTCAAACAGAATTTTGCCGTTCTCGTCCTTGATGTGGGCCGACCGCCGATCCCATTCGACCGTATCGAAGGGATCAACCCCCTGGGGACAGAAATACGCCGGAATCTTCATGGCGTTGGCGCCGGTCGGTTCCTGAACGTTGACAGCTGTGGTAGAAATACGGCCGTTCACTGCCTTCCCTCCGTGCTTTGTACGCATCATGCGTTCCTTAAAAGAATCCCGGAAATTTAGGTTCCCCGAACCCCGAGGAAAGACACCGCAGAACCGATCAGCACAGTGACGTTAATACCGCGAAGCCAAAACCGTGGAGTTAAAACTGCGAAGCTGAAACCCTGACGTCGACGCCGTGAAATCTACAACGTGGTATTCACAACTCGGAACTCACAGCGAACTGCCGGAAATCATCGGCAATACAACCCCATTAACTATACACGCGAACAGCAAAAATGGCAAGCCGTGAAAACAAGATGTGACACAAGATATAGGGCTTTCGACCATCCCTGCACCCACAATGTAGTGGATTTGATGAGAACGCCAATATAAACTGGCCAGCCGGTTTGTCAAGCCGGCGCATTTCAAAACTGCCGGGCAAATGCCCGTCTTGTAGACGTAACCGCCAGTCTCGGTTGGGGGTTATCGACTTTGAAAAAAATGAAGATCCATGAAGAACCGGTGAAGGGAGCCTGAAGGCCTTTGAATGAGATCAAGGCGTCACTCGCGTTCGGAACGGCCTTGGTGCTACTGGGAGCCTGGCTGCTCCGCTGGCACCGTTCGGCCTGGGTCGCCCATCGCCACGACGACGCCAGCGACGACCGGGCGAAATTCCACTACCAGCGCCAGTTTCGCCGACGCATGCAGGTTTCGGTCCTGCTGATCCTCTTGGGCGTCATGATTCCAGTGGGTGACTGGCTGTTTGAAATGCAACGCCGCAACCCCGTGCGAAATGCCGCCCTGTGGATGTCCCTTTTTTGGATCTCACTGCTGGTGGTCGCTTTATGGATCATGCTGCTGGCCGTCTTCGACTGGCTGTCGACGAGGCTGCACGTTCGCGCGACGCGCGCCACCCTGGCAGGACTGGCTCGCCAGCAGCGTCAGCTCGAAGCCGAAGTCGATCGACTGCGCCAAAACCGCTCGAACGGCCAACATTGAGAGAGAACGCGGAGTCGATGTCCTGGTTCGAGTGACAGCTCAGTGGTGCAATGGCCGAAATTTATTCGGTGCAGGCATCAATCACAGTGCGAACCTTTCGGGCCAGCGAGCTGGCTGAAAAGGGCTTTTCGAGCAGTGCCACTTCCCCGCGCAAGCCGGCGCCGCGCACAGAGACGTCGTCAGCGTAGCCCGACATATAAAGCACCTTGAGCCCGGGCCGCAAACCGGCCAGGTGTTCTACGAGCTGCTGTCCATTCATGTGCGGCATTACCACGTCAGTGATCAGCAAATCCAGTGGGCCCCCGCAGCTTCGCAGAAACGCCAGTGCCTCGGCCCCGTCACCCGCTTCATGCACGGTGTAGCCGCAGCTCTCGAGAACCTGCTTCGCTAGTGCGCGCACCCCCGGTTCATCCTCCACCAGAAGCACAGTTTCGTCGCCGCTGGGAACCTCCCTCAGCGACTCGCGGCGATCGTGGGCGGGGGGCATATCCTTCGCACGCGGCAAATAAATGCGGAAGCATGAACCGCGTCCAGGTGCCGTTTCGACCGTAATCTGGCCGCCGCTTTGTTCGATGATGCCATGCACCGTCGCCAGACCCATTCCCGATCCCTTACCCACCTCTTTGGTGGTGAAAAACGGCTCGAAAATTCGAGCCTGAGTGGCTTCGTCCATGCCGCAGCCGGTATCGGAAATCGAGAGCTCAACCCACAAACCCGGTCGAACTTCCCCGCGCTGGAATGCCTGGACACTGTCAAACTTGACATTCGCGGTTGCAATGGCAACTCGACCGCCGTGGGGAGTGGCATCACGGGCATTGATGATCAGATTCAGGACCACCTGCTCGATCTGGTTGCGATCGGCCAACACAGACCAGAGATCGGGTTCGAGCGCCGTACACAGGACGAGATCTTCGCCGATCACGCGCTGCAGCATTTTCTCGAGATCGCCCACCACGTCGTTCAGATTCAGCACCCTGGGCAAGAGCACTTGTTTGCGGCTGAAGGCGAGCAGTTGCCGGATGAGAGCGGCGGCGCGATCGCCGGCTCGACACACTTCTCGCAATTCGGCTTGCCCGGGCGCACCGGGCTCGAGCCGGTCCATGACGCTCTCGGTATATCCTAGAATAATAGTCAACAGATTGTTGAAGTCGTGAGCGATGCCGCCTGCCAGTCTTCCCACCGCTTCCATCTTCTGTGATTGTCGCAATTGTTCCTGCGTTTGCAGCAACTCCTGCTGCCCGCGCAGGCGCTCGGTAATGTCGGTCGCCAGAGACAGCCGGGCCCGCCGCCCGGCGAGAGTGACCGGGTGCGAAGCGATCTCGACATTGAAGACGGTTCCGTCTTTCTTGCGGTGCCGCCACACCCCGGCATTGTGGCCATTGGCCGGCATCTTCGCGCAATAATCGAGAAAAATGGGAACTTCCTCGGGAGGCCGGAGGTCCATCATCGTGAGATTGCAGAACTCCTCATAGGAATAACCATATTGGAGCACAGCCGCGTCGTTCACCTCGTGGATTTGGAACGTCTCCATGTCGTAGCTGAAAGTCGGTATCGGAATGCTATTGAAAAGCCTTCGGAATTTCGCTTCCGATTCGATTTGCGCCTGCTCGGCCTGCATACGCTCGGTCACGTCGATGCCGATTCCGCCGAGGTACAAACGCCCTGCGGCGTCGCGAATAGGGAATTTGCAGATCAGAGTCTGATGAACGACCCCCGCGGGATCGGTCAGGTTCTCGATCATTTCGACCGGCTCGCCCGAAGAGGCAACTTTAAGATCGCTGGTCCGCAGTTCTTCTGCCGTTTCGCGCGGCCACACATCGAAGTCGGTGCGGCCGTAAAATTCGTCAATCGAGACCTGAAAGCGCTTCTGGAACGGGGCATTCAGATAGACGTACCGGTACTGATCATCCTTCATCCAGGCGCAGGCCGGGCTATTATTCATGAACGCCCGAAACCGCTCTTCTGTTTCATGCGCTGCTGCCTGTGCTCGAATCCGGTCGGTGATATCGAAGCAGATTCCGATGCAGCCGATGATCGTACCGCTCAGATCGCGCAAAGGTTCGAGACGAGTCTGCAGCGTCCGCCCGTATATTTGATATTCGAAGAATTGTGATTGGCCAGCCAGCGACAGTCTATGCCGCCGGACGCTTTCGTGTTGCGGATCGTCTGTCTTCAAGTACTCGGCGATCGTCATTCCCACAGTCTGGTTGGGACGCAACCCGAGACTATAAAGCGCGGCACCCCCGGAGGAGGTGATCCGCAAATCAAGGTCGGTGGTCCACAGGGCGGCCGGCAATTGCTCCATGAGCAGCTGCAGACGCACCCGGGCTTCGCTCAATTCCTGAAGCATTTTCGCTTGGGATTCGAGCAGACTGGCGGCCAAACCATCGCCGACCATAGGGGGCGACGAGTCGACGCTGGTTGTCAGACCGGTCGGTTCCAGCCCCGCCTCTATGCGACTCGACATCATGTCGACCTTTTTCGAGTTGTCCGTGGCAGCTCAAAGACGCCCGGTTCCCCGACTGGCCTCACTGAATTGCGGAGAAGTGATTCGTCAACTCCAAAAGAAAAGTTGCTGGAAGCGCGCAAGAATCTGCGCTCCTACGGAAATGCCTGACCCTTTTCAATTGGCTGACGCTGCTCGAAAGTTTACTAAGAACACAAAAGTCTATCCAGTCCAGTCTTAGAACTGTCAGTCCCCAATAGAAGTGTCCCCGGGTACCGCTCAATAGAAATGTCCTCTGGAGCCTCCGCGTGTTCCGCCTCGCGCAGCGCCGTTGAGTGCAGCGAGACGGTCGAGACGATGCAACGTCAGGCGGCATCGGCAAGTCGAGTCACGGCTGGTGGAACGCTATCCTTTGTTATCAATCGCCTCCACAACCAGGCCGCTTCGAGAAAGACCCAGGCCGAACAGGCCGGAATCACCAGCCAGCCATAAGGATCATATGCGGCAGCAATCCGGGTGATCACCTGTTGTACGTTTCCCTTCTTAAACCCTTTGATAAGTCCCAGGGCGAGATGCGGACGCAACAGGCGCTGCCCGCCGCTGCGGAGCCAGGCCACGCCTCGGTCTCCCTTGCGCGCCGCGAGCACCAGCATCTGCTCTGACTCACGAACCGAACCCTTCACAATCTCAACCCCTTCCTTTCCCGCCACGTGCAGCACAAACCCGCCTGCTGGTTGTCGCTTCAAGAAACCGGCCACGGTTTCAACGTCCCGGGGATCATCCAGGTGCCTGAGGATACGCAGAGCGCCGGCCGGAGTCGATTTTTCGACCAGCACTTTGAAGAACCCGAAGACCCGTTTCAGCGCGGTATAATCGCCGGTGTCGTTTGCCCGCCGGACGATTTTGACCAAGACTGTCATCATTTGCCTGCTGAGCGACCCGGCCTTCTTCGCGATCTTCAGGAATGCGGCGATCCAGTCGATTTCAGGCATTACCGTGGTCAGCACTCCCACAGCCGACAACGCCAAAATCAGCTCATCTGTCTCGCCATCGACGGCCAGCCGGCCTCCTTGAATCATAAGATCGCGAATGTCGCCGACGACGAACATGTCGGCGGCCACGGCGCCGATCAGTGCCTCGAGTGAATCTCCTTCTCCGACCAGCGCCCCGCGCAACAGTTCCTTGCCTTTCCTCAACAGACTGTCCTGCTCGGCCCGAACTTCCCGGCTTTCGTCCAAGAGCGCCTCGCGCTCGGTGCCCGACAGATCTTCCAACCCGGCCTGGGCGACCATCAATGCCTCGGCAAACCGCTTCTGAGCCCGCAGAGAGCGGACTTCCGCCACATAATCCATGCCGGGAAGACTGTCGAACTGCACGCGCGCGAGCCGGCCAGGGTTGTCGGCCACTAAAATCCACAACAGGCCACTGGCCAGAGTGAGCCGCCCCATGCCCCACTTACAACGCCAGAATCGATGAACGAACTGCAAAACGGCGATAATCATGCAATGGCCAATCAATCGAGGCGTTGATCTTTGAACTTCACGCGCACCTGCGCCGACGGACCGACAAAACGCCGCACCAGGTTTTCAACCTGTTCGCGAGTCTTTGTAAAAATGTCATCGATCGTTTCCTGGGGCAGTCCGCTCTTGCGAGCCTTGTCGTAGATCTCTTTGCGTGCCAGACCGAGATAGTATTCGCCGGCCCGCGATTTCATCCTCGTCCCTGAAACCTCGACAATTTCGTCAAGGGGGTGGCTGCCATCGACTTCGGTCGCAATCCGTGTCGGGTAAGGAATCGTGATTTCGTAGATTCCCAGAATTCTGCCCATGCGAATCGCATCGGGGTCGAGCCCCGAAAGATCGACTCCGTAGACATAGCGCACCGGCGCTTCAACGACGGCCGATGCCGACCCGCGCCAGCGCTCATCTTTAACCTGAGTGCGGACGCGCGAGTCGACCGTCACTGTTACCAGCTTCAAGGCCCGTGTGGTTTCGATGACTTCGGCCAGCGGGCGGATTCTTCCCGATTCATCAAGCTGTGACTCAACCTGCCTTGTGGAAAGCACCTCTCCCTGCTGCAACTGGAGCAAGACGGCCAGTCCCACGAACATCGCGCCGCCAAGGCAAAGTGCCGGCAACCCCGACCGGCCGACGCGCGGTGCAACGGCGACGCGCGGTTCACTCGCTGGTTCATACATAGAAACACCCTGACGCGTGGCAGGCTCAGTCTGTGTGCCGTCGCCTCATAAATACCAAACGCCATTGTCCCGTGCCGACCGCGATTTCGACAAGCCTAGTTTTTCCCATCTCATTAAAACGCAGGATATACGTCTGGCATTTGTACCTGAAGGAAGCCAGCTTGGCGTAGCCGCCCCACCGGGGAATTCGTTAATATCGACCGGTGCGAGCCCACTCGTCCCGAATTGCCGAATGGAAATGAGAAAACATCCCGATGACTACCCAAAAGCAACCCCGTTGGCGACTCCTCATGGCAGGTCTTGGGATGGCACTGGCGGTCTGGGCATCCATGAATTCTCAGACCGGGTCCGCCGGCCCACAACTTGCCAAAACGCCGTTTGAGCCGACTGAGCAGTACGCCATTCGCGACGTCGACGGATGGAAGGTATATCTCAACGCCAATCTCGAGACCGAGCATCCCAAATTGTGCAGTGAAGTTTTACAACTGCTGAAACAACAGCTCTATCAGATCACGCGCATGGTACCCGCAGAGGCCGTCGAAAAGCTGCGGACGATTGCTGTGTGGATCGAATACGAAGAACCGCATCATCCGTGCATGTGCTACCACCCCGACGCGGGCTGGCTCCGTGAACACGAGATGAACCCCGACAAGGCCCGCTGTATCGAGGTGGCGAATGCCCGCAATTTTCTCGACTGGACGAAACAGCAGCCGTGGATGGTGTTCCACGAACTGGCCCACGGATATCACGACCAATTCGTCGAAGGCGGTTTTGCCAATGCCGATCTGGCCGCGGCCCTGGCTGCCGCCAGGGAAGAGAAGCTATACGAAGACGTGCTGCACATCAACGGCCGCAAATTGCGGCATTACGCACTGACGAACGCGATGGAATACTTCGCCGAGCAGAGCGAGGCGTTTTTCGGCACGAACGATTTCTACCCCTTCGTGCGCTCTGAACTTGAGCATTACGACCCGCGGATGTACGCGCTGCTGAAGCAGTTATGGAAAACGCATGCAGTTGAAAATAAATAAGTGCGACGGAACCCGCGAGAAATCTCACAGGGCCAGATCATTAAACAAATCAAAGAAACAGACGCTAACTAATCAGGACGATTTGTACCGCGCAGCCGCGACGGGAGTCAGTTTACCGGCCCCGGTCTTCACGGTTCGTTTCTTTCCGGCAGGCTTCTTCGCAGTGACGATCTTATTTGCAGCGATCTTAGTCGTGGCTTTCTTCGCAGCGGTTTTGTTCGTCGCGGCTGTCTTCGAAGCCAACTGCGGAGAATTGCCGGCAACTTTTGCGGCGATCTTATCCAGAATTTTGACGGACATGGCGACAGCATCGGCTCGCTGGCGCGTGGCACGCGGTTTCTTCGCTGCGGGAGTGAGTTTGTCGCTCTTCGATTTGCCGGCTCCTTTCCCGGCGTTCTGCAGCGTGCTGTCTCCCGCATCGATTTCAATGCCGAACAACTCGCCCAGGTCGCTACCGGCCAGAGCCCCGTTCTGCCCGGCAGCAAGGGTGCGGTCGAGATTCTCGGCGGCGACCGCCTGACTGATTAACTCAAGGTGATCGACGGCCCGCAAGGTGAAAAGCAACTCGGGAGACGCGTCGAGCCGCGCGCCGACACCGTACATCACCGCCGCCACATGCTTGCACACCCTGGCAGAATCTGGGCATGAGCAGCGGATTGTGATCTGCCGTGGATGCGGAAATAGTCCGCTGTCGCGTTCAGTCAGGCGCTGCATGATTCCCTGGCTTAACCGCCCCTGCAAAAGGTCGATCAGAGAATCGATCGACTGCGAACAATCGTGTTTGATGCGCTTCCAGTCGGCCGATTCCAGCGTGCCGATGGTGATTGTCACCTTATAGACGTCTGAGCCGGCCACGAGGGCCCGGATCTGGCCCTGCTCGATTTGCAGATCGACCACAGAACCGTTCCGCACGTACGTTCGGCCGCGCGGCAGGCGATTCGAGAAATCACTGTAGCGTTCGAGATTTTCGCACCACGCCTTGCCCCAGAACGATTCAGCGATTTGCTTCCCTACAATCTTGACGGGCGCCAGATTGCGTTTCTCTTTTTTTGCCACCTGAGCCGCGTAATTAGCAGCATTGGCACGCCGTCGAGCGACAGGAACATACGGAGCCCATCCACCATACCAGGCCATGGTTCGATTCCTTTCTTCTGGTTTCTCGGCTGTGTACCGGCGCGTCAAAGAGACGCAACAAACCCCACGACATTAAACACGCCAAAAACAGTCTAGTCAACGCATCGCAGATTCCAAGAGCAAAATGTCGAAATCAGCTGGAAATCGGGGCGCTCATTCGTCGGCAGTCGCGCGGCCGATGTCGAGTGCGACAAAACTCAGAAGCTCCTCATCATTCATTTCGGTCAATTGGCTTTCACTTTTCTGATCGAGCAACTTGTCGGCCACGGCCTGTTTGTCACGAATCATCGCATCGATGCGTTCTTCGACCGTACCGCGACAAACAAATTTGTGAACCAGCACGTTCCGTTTCTGGCCGATGCGAAAAGCCCGATCAGTGGCCTGGTTTTCGACGGCCGGGTTCCACCAGCGGTCGAAGTGAACGACGTGCGAAGCGGCCGTCAGATTGAGGCCGCTGCCACCTGCCTTGAGAGAAATTACAAAGAATGGCGGACCCTCATCACCCTGAAATGTCTTCACCAGCTCAGAGCGTTTGCGAACTGGCGTGCCCCCGTGCAAGACCAGCCCCTGCTTCCCGAAAACTGTCGCTAGAAAATCGGCCAGCGGTTCAGTAAGCGACTGAAACTGGGTGAAAATGAGCATTTTCTCTTGCCGCTCGGCGATTGGCTCGCAGAGCAGCTTCAGGCGGTCGAACTTGCCGCTCTCTTCGGGTTC
>JAYTRB010000194.1:0-3382 GCA_043746425.1 Planctomycetia bacterium | reverse complement strand
GTGAAGCTCAAACCCTGGCCCAGGATCCCAAGCCGCAGGCCGCTGTCGAAAGCGAGTCGGATGAGGGCGACGCAGAGGCCGACGATGATGAAGACGATGACGGTGGTGAAGACGATGAAGACGATTAAACCGAAGCGCGACCGATAGTCATTCTCGGGAGTTAACGGTCCGTAAGTCGCGTGGAGACGCCATGATGAAACGCCGCGAAGCAATCAAGACGAGCCTCAAACTGGGTCTGGCGCTGATGACGATCGATGGATTCGAACGGGCCGCGGCTGCCGATGGTCGATCGCTGATTGTTGTGGTGATGGACCCCTTAGCCGCAGCACTTTCTTGTCCGTGTGTGAAGGGCTACGCGCAGCGCGACTACGAGCAGCTCGCCGAATATCTCGAACGCGAACTCGATCGGCGGGTTAAAGTCTATTTCAATGAATCGCTGACGGCCGCTCTCGAAGACGAGACTGCCGGTCGCGCCGATCTCGTCATTGGCAAGCGTTCAGTTGTCGTCGCCGAGGCAAGTCATTCGAAACTTGGGCTCAAGCCCATCCTGGCTCTCAGTGGAAAGGACGGCGTAACAACTCAGACTGGTCTGCTGGTCGTTCCCGCCAGTGACCCCGCCAAAACGGTGGCCGATCTCAAGAATTATCGCATTATTTTCGGACCGGCCCATTGCGAAGAGAAACACGCGGCGGCGGTGGCGTTACTGGCCAGGAATGGAGTCACTGTTGTCGGCGACGTCGAAACCTGCGAAGCCTGTAGCGATGGTGCCACGAAGATTCTCGAGTTGGGCCCTGACGTGCGGGCGGCCACGGTGATTTCGAGTTATGCCGCGCCGTTGCTCGAGGGCTGCGGAACGATTAAGAAGGGTGATCTGCGCGTGATCGGCACTACGCAAGCCGTTCCCTTCGTGACGGCGTTCGTTTCGAAGACGCTGAACGCCACCGAACAGGCGGCCATCGAACAGGCGCTGCTGGGTGTCGGCGATGAGCCGGCGCTGCTCCTGGCCCTCGAATCGAAATCTGGTTTCCTGGCAGAGAAATCGGCAAAGCAAGCTGCCCGTGGGCCGGTCGATTCGACCCCCGATGCTCAAAAAAAAAGCCGTTGAATGAGTCGTTGACGGCCGATGCGTTCACGTGGCCCGGCTGGCGGGGTGTTGCCCGTGATGGGCACGTCGGCTGGCTCCCCGAAAGGCTGCCCGAACATCCGGCCGTCGTGTGGCGGCATCCGCTTTCCGGAAATGGCGTGGGGGGTATTGCCGCCACCCGCGAACGTGTCGTCGTTTCCGACCGCGACCTGGCAGACGTCTGCGACGTCTTTCATTGCCTCGATGCCAAATCCGGGCGTGAAATGTGGACCTGTCGCTACCCCGCCCCCGGCAAACTCGATTATGGAAATTCTCCGCGTGCCACACCACTCTTCTATGGCGACCACGTTTTTTTGTTCGGTGCTTTCGGCCATCTCACCTGCGTCGAACTCGCGACAGGAATCGTAGCCTGGCAGTTCGACGTTCGCGACACGTTTGACATCACGAGCAAGATGCCCTGGGGGCTGTGTGGCTCACCGCTGATCGCCGCGGGCCGTCTGGTCGTCAATCCTGGAGGTAAACTGGCGTCTCTTGTCGCGCTGCAGCCACTGACAGGCGAGGTCGACTGGAAGACCCGCGGCCGACCGGCCGCCTACGGCTCATTTATTGCGGCCCAGCTGGGTGGGAAGCTGCAGCTCGTGGGATACGACGAATCGTCACTCGGGGGATGGGATGCCGTCACCGGCAAACGTCTCTGGACACTGACACCCGAATATCCCAACGACTTCAATGTTCCCACGCCGCTCGTCCATCGCGGCCAACTTCTGGTCTCAACTGAAAATAACGGCACACGAATGTACGGCTTCACTGCCGAGGGAAAGATTGAAAAGAAGCCCATCGCCGTCTGTGCCGATCTGGCCCCCGACACGCAAACTCCGGTCATCGCCAACGACCGGTTGTTCGGTGTCGCGCATGAGCTCTATTGCCTCGACCTGAAGAACAACCTGAAGACTCTGTGGACAGGGACAGATCCGGCATTTCAATCGCACGCCAGCCTCGTCGCCACCGACGAGCGGCTGCTCGTGTGGAGCGCGGCTGGCGAATTGGTTCTCATCGACGCCACAGCCGACGAAATGAAACTCACTGGCCGGTTCGCCGTGCTTTCCGACGAAAGCGATTTGCTCGCGCACCCGGCGTTTGTCGACAAACAAGTTTATATTCGCGCCCCCTCTGAAGTCATGTGCCTTTCGCTGGTCTCTTGAACAGCACGTTCTGCGGTCGCGAAATTGTTTCGACACAACTTTCTTGCAAAGCGTCACGTGTCTGCCATTGGGCAATCGTACGCGCACACGCGGCAAGTCAATCACTCACTTCGCGGTGAACTTATCAATCCGCTGGCCGCTTACATACGACACGTAGGCCGTCCCGTGCGAATCAACCGAGACCCAATGCGGCGTGTTGGAATCGCCGTCACCTGTGCTCCAATGGCCCAGACGTTTGCCCTGCAGATTGAGCACGTTGATTTGTCGCGCTCGGCCATCGGCAACAAACAGCCTGTCGCTTTTGAGCGCGAGCGAAAACGGCGCGCCGCTCTCTGTGAATTGATCGAGGAACTTACCGTCGAGATTGAAGACCTGTACCCGATTATTCTCTAAATCACCCACATACAGCCGATCTTTGCCGTCTGTACAGAGAGTATGCGGCAGATTGAATTCACCTCGACCGGTCCCCTTCGTCCCCCACTCCGCCAGGTACCGGCCCTCTTTCGAGAACTTCACAATCCGCGAATTGCCATAGCCGTCCGATACGAATACGTCCCCCGCAGCCGAAAAAGCAACATCCGTCGGCTTATTGAACTGATCGGGCCCGCTGCCGGCTTCGCCTTTTCGACCCAGCGTCAACAGCACATTTCCCTCGGCGTCGCACTTGAGCACAATGTGATTTCCGATATCCGTCATCCAGACATTGTCATTGCGGTCGATTCTCAAACCATGCGGTATCTTCAAAAACCCTTCCCCCCAGGTGCGCAGGAATTCTCCCTTGCCATCGAAAACCACGACCGGAGGTTGCGTCCGTTGCAAAACATACACGCGTCCAGCCGTGTCGATCGCCACACTCGAGACCGGTCCCAGTTTCATCGAAGCCGGCAGCGTTGGCCAGTCGGCCACCCGCTGATAATTCGGGATCGCAGGTTCGGCAGCCATGGCGCCGCTCGCAATCACAATCACTCCCACCGTTTTAATGGCAATGCTGAGCGTCGCCAAAAACAACCGGCTCCGGCGAATAATAGGAATCCACAATCGACGAAGGTCGACGGACATGCGGTTCGATGATGCAGTGAGCATGCCGATAGTCTAC
>JAYTRB010000193.1:0-17819 GCA_043746425.1 Planctomycetia bacterium | reverse complement strand
GCCGACACGCTTGCCGCCGTTCGCGAGGTAAAGACCAAGGGGGCAACCGTACTGGGTGTCGTAAACAGCGTCGGCTCGTCGATCGCTCGCGAGACAGAGGCCGGGGTCTACCTGCACGTCGGCCCTGAAATCGGAGTGGCCAGCACAAAGGCATTTACGGGGCAGGTCGCCGTGCTGACGATGCTGGCCCTGTACCTGGGCCGGCGACGTCATCTCTCGGCCGAACGGACTGACCATGTGCTTCGCGAACTCGATCAGATTCCCGCCAAGGTGCAGCAGGCCCTCGAATTGAGCGCGCAAGTAAAGACGCTTGCCGAACGCCTCGCCGAATGGGAGAACTGGCTCTATCTGGGCCGCGGCGTAAACTATCCGCTGGCGCTGGAAGGCGCGCTCAAGCTCAAGGAAATCAGCTATATTCACGCAGAGGGGCTGCCGGCCGCCGAGATGAAACATGGGCCGATCGCCATGATCGACCCGGGAATGCCCGTGGTGGTCATTGCCCCGCGCGATCACACCTATGGCAAGATTCTGTCGAATATCGAAGAAGTGCGCAGCCGCTACGGCCGGGTCATCGCCATTGCCAATGAGCCCGATCGTGAACTCGACCGGTTGGCCGACGAAGTGCTGTACGTGCCGTCGACGACCGCCTGCCTTTCGCCCCTCGTGACGAGCATTCCCTTGCAGCTTCTGGCGTATCACACCGCAGTCGTCCGCGGACATGACGTCGACAAGCCCCGCAACCTGGCCAAGAGCGTTACGGTCGAGTAGCTGCCCATGTATCCGCGAGTGATCGTATACGAAGACCCGGGCTGGCAACGATTGCTGCCTTTGGTGTATGTCCGCGCGACGTATCAGCTCTTGTGCGGCACGACAGACTTGATTTCGCGTATCAAGGCTCTCGTGACCGAACATCCGTCGGCAGCCGCGGGCAACGGCCATAGTCCGGCGGTCGAAGTCTGGTGTCGACCGCTCTTGGCCGATGTGGTGGCGTGGCAGACCGGAATGCCCGCCAACCAGCCCGTTCCTGGCACGATGCTGCTGCTGAATGGCCGGGGGATCTGGAAATCGCTGCCGCAGATCGACAAAGCAGATGGCGCCTGGGTGGGAACCGCGGGACTGCAGAACCGCATCGCTTGCATTTCGGCCGACGCGGCGCTTGCCAGCCAACTGACCAGCGAGGTTTTGCTCGACGAACTCAAGACGCGGTCATTGCTGGCCGGGCTGCCGCGGCGCGATGTGAGCCCGCACGTGACGCTTCTCGACTGGCCCTGGCAGTTCGTAAATGCGAATGAAGACCTGCTCATTCGTGACTGGAAGAATGAAATGGCTGGTGTCGCCGGGATGGTGGCCGAAGGAAGCTATCTCGTCAACCGCAGCGCCATCCATATCGGTTCGGGAACAAAGATCAAGCCTTGCGTCGTTATTGACGCCGAAGACGGCCCCGTCTGGATCGGCGACAATGTGACCATTTTCCCGCACAGCTATATTCAGGGACCGGCTTTTTTGGGGAACGGCACATTGATTCAGCCCGGCGCAGTCGTGCATGCAGGGACAACGATTGGTCCGCGCTCGAAAATCGGCGGTGAAATTGAAGCCAGCATCATTCAAGGCTACTCGAACAAGCAGCACGACGGTTTTCTGGGACACAGCTATGTTGGATCGTGGGTGAACATCGCAGCCGACTGCATCAACAGCGACCTCAAAAACACCTATGGAACAATCCGTGTACCCATCAACGGCCGCGACGTTGAAACGGGAGAGATGTTCGTGGGCATGTTCGTGGGAGACTACAGCAAAGCTGGCATCAATGTGAGCTTCCCCACCGGAGCGGTCATCGGCTTTTGCAGCAGCGTGTTTGCACCCCGAAGCCCCAAATTCGTCCCCAGCTATGCGTGGCTCGACGGCGAATCAGTGCAGCGCTACGACGAACAACGGGGCCTGGCAATCGCCCGAAAAGTAATGGCCCGACGGCAATGCACGATGACCGACGCTGAAGAGCAACTCTTTCTCGGGGTGCGCCAGCAGGCACTCGCTGTTGAAAAGCAGACGCTGCTAAGTGCAACTTAACCGGCCACTTCAAAGGTTTCGCCCGCCTTTGTAAAACGCACATCTCTGCAAGCCCCGGCCGTGCGACGCCCTACTCGCAACTGAACGGCCAACCGCCGCTCAAGCGACGGCGATGAACCCCCGTCGCTCGCCGGAAGATCGCGCCAAAGCAAGCAATCTATGGCTGCGCGCTGGCGCCTTGGCCCAAGGCCGCGACACGTTCGACTTCTGTGAGAGCCCCATCGAGAATCTGAATCGCCGTTTCAGCTTCTTCGCGTGTCACCACCAGAGCCGGGCACAGGCGGATCACACTCTCGCCACACCCGAGCAGTACCAGCCCCTTCGAGAAGCAATGTTGCAGCACGGCATCGCGTTCAACAGGCGCAACTTCTCTCGTCACCCGATCTCTGACAAGATCGACCCCGATCATCAACCCCAATCCCCGCACATCGCCAATCAGCAAGTGCCGTGCTGCCAGATCGCGCAAGCGGCCAAGCAGGAAACTGCCGATGTCTGACGCATTCTGCATAAGCCCTTCTTCGACCAGCGCGATTGTTTCAAGCGCGGCAACACACGAAACCGGATTGCCGCCGAAGGTGCTGGCGTGCGCTCCTTGTTCCCAGTCCATGATCTCGGCCTTGGCGATCATGGCCCCCAGCGGCAGTCCAGAGGCCAGGCCCTTGGCAGTGCAGACGATGTCGGGCTCGATTCCCCAATGATCGATGGCCCACATCTTTCCGGTTCGACCAATGCCCGATTGCACTTCATCGACGACGTACAGAATGCCATGCCGCTCGGCGAGCGCCTTCAACTCGCGGTGATATTCAGGTGGCGGTACGATGTAACCCCCTTCTCCCTGAATCGGCTCGACGATGATGGCGGCGACTTCTTCAGGCGGCAACGTCGTCTTGAAGAGCTTCTTCTCGAAATGCGTCACGCATTCGATCCCACAAGTTCCGTAGGTCAGGTTATAGGGGCAGCGATAACAATTTCCGTAGCCGACATGCGTCACCTCGGGCAGCATCGGTTCAAAACGGCGGCGCTGCGACACCTTGCTGGCCGTCAGCGACAAAGCCCCCATGGTTCGCCCGTGAAAGGCTCCGTGAAAGGCAATGATGTGCTGCCGACGGGTGTGATAGCGGGCCAGTTTGATAGCCGCCTCGATCGCCTCGGCCCCCGAATTCGTGAACAGGACGCGTTTAGCAGACTTGCCAGGCGCGATCTCGCACAGCTTCTTCGCCAGGTCGCGCAGCGGCGGATAATAAAAATCGGCTCCGCAGATGTGTACGAGTGCGGCTGCCTGATCCTGTATGGCTTTCACGACGCGCGGGTGACAATGCCCGGTGGCGCATACGGCGATTCCGGCCGTGAAATCAAGGTACAGATTGCCGTCCATGTCCTCCAGCACTGACCCCAGACCACGCTTTACCGCAAGTGGATAAAATCGCGTGTATGACGGTGAGACGAAACGCTCATCGGTCTCGATTAGTGCGAGAGAGATGGGGCCTGGAGGAGGTGTATGGATATACGGGACGGTCGGTGAACTGGTCGACATGTTGCGCATCCTGCTGGCGGGGGAAGGTCGTTCCTGTTGTGACGGAATTATAGCAGCGATGCGGAATTGCGGAATGCGGACTTCGTCAGCCGAGTCTCGTTTCGCATTCGTCATTTTTCATTTCTCGTCGTCATACTTGTCGGTTTTCCCCGTACGATGTATGTTGATGCCAAAGAATAAATGCCGCGTCGAACGCCTGAATCCTGTTGGCTCCCGGCTCCTCTCTTTGCATTTGACGCAAAGGGGCCGGTGGCGGACAGCCCGCCTAATCCCCCAGCCTGCCGAGAGAGACTTCATGAATGCCAACCGGCTTCTCCGAGGGTTCCGTGGTCTTGTCTGTCTAACCGTTCTGGCTGCCGCGGCCCGGCCTGCCACGGCCGACGACACTTTGAGCCCTGACCCCCTCGACTGGCCCCACTGGCGCGGTCCTGAGATGAACGGCATTTCACGCGAAAAGGGAATTGTCGGCAGTTGGTCGCCCGAAGGAGAAAACCTGCTTTGGAGAAAGACCGAATTCGGCACGCGCAGTACGCCCATCGTGATGCGCGGCAAGCTGTACACATTGTGCCGACATAATCCCGATACGACGACGGAAGGTGAAAAGGTCGTCTGCGTCGATGCGGCCACGGGCGAGAAAGTATGGGAGAACGTCTTTAACGTTTTTCTGACCGATGCTCCTGCCGAGCGTGTCGGCTGGTCATGCGTCGCGGGCGATCCGGAAACAGGCCACGTGTACGCCTTGGGCCTGTGCGATTATTTCCAGGGAATCGACGGAGCCACAGGAAAGTCGCTCTGGACGCACTCGCTGAGCGAAGAGTACGGAATGATCAGTACTTACGGCGGTCGTACGAACATGCCACTGGTTTTTGAAGATCTTGTAATCATCAGCGGCGTAATGACCGGCTGGGGAGAATATGCAGTTCCCGCCCACCGCTTTATCGCCTTCGACAAGCGAAATGGGCAACCGGTCTGGATCAGCAGCACCCGGCTGCGCCCGATGGATACCACCTACAGTTCGCCCGTGTTGGCAAATTTCGACGGTCAGATGGCGATCGTTTTTGGTGCAGGCGACGGCTCGGTGTACGCGATGCAGCCCCGTACAGGAAAGATTCTCTGGACATACGATGCGTCGATTCGCGGAATCAATACCACGCCGACTATTGTCGGCAATACCGTCTTCTGCGGGCATTCTGAAGAGAATGTCTCAGACAACTCGGTCATGGGAGCGATCTTCGCCATCGATGGTACGGGAACGGGTAACGTCACGGCAACGAAGCAATTGTGGATCAAGCCGACTGTCATGCTGGGCCGCGCCGCGCCCCTGTTTGTCAACGACCGGTTGTACATTGCCGACGACAGCGCCGCGCTACTGGTTCGCGATCCGAAAACGGGCGACGAAATCGGCAAGCAAAAAGGCCTGGGCCTGTCGGTTTTTTCAAGCCCGATTTACGCCGACGGCAAAATCTTCTTTTGCGAAGCGGGGGGAAAGGCGTTTATTCTCGAACCGACCGAAAAAGGCACGAAAATCATCAATCGCGTCGACTTCGACGATGAATTGATTCAGGGGTCGCCGATTGTCTCGCACGGTCGTTTGTATATTCCCACCAGCGGCGCCATGTACTGCATCGGCAATAAAGACCAGGCTGCCAGTCCGGCTGACCCGCGTCCCGCCGTGATTCCCGAGACGCCATCGGCAAAAGATCGCACGCCGGCGCAGTTGCAAATTACGCCCGTCGAGTCGCTGCTGGGGCCGGGCCACGAGAAACAGGAGTTCAAGGTTCGACTCTTTAACGCGAACGGCCGATATCTGAGCACCAAAGACGTGCCCGTCACGTATGAATTGAAAGGGCCGGGCAAGCTCGAAAACGTCTCGCTCGACAGGGATGGCGGCAAAGTCTTCGCCGCAAAATTCACGACGGCGGCCGATGCGGGACACACCATCAGTTTCGTAACGGCAAAAGTCGGCAACCTGACCAGCACGGCCCGCATTCGCACGGTGCCGAAATTCAATTGGAATTTCGACTTCTCGAATGGCAAGCTCCCCGAAACATGGATTGGCACGGCGTACCGCCATATCGTGCTTGACGACGACCTGCTGATTTCGCTGAAGTCGCGAGACGCGCGCGCTGCTTTGCTTTACATTTACCTCACGACCAGTTTCACCAATTCGCCAGCACCGACGGTTAAATATACAGACGTGGGCCCGCGACCGGCTTGGACCGACTTCCTGCGCTATTTCGATCTGACCGGAGAAGGCAAGCCTGCCAGCGTTGAAGATGCCAAAAAGCAGTTCGACGTCGGCCTGGAACTGCTGGCCAAAGAAAAGGTGATCGAGAAATGGGACTGGTCGCAAGACGCGGCCGGCGAATTGGCCTTGACCGTCAACCGTGGTTCACGGGGAATCACTGGCAACGCTGTCATGTGCAAGATCAGCACAATCCCCAAGGGAACCCGCAGTCAGTCGTGGATGGGGCAGACGCATCTGCACGATTACACGATTCTGGCCGATGTCCGTGGATCGGTTCGGTATGACAAGCTTCCCAGCATGGGGGTCATCAACCAGCGATACACACTGGCGCTCGAAGGAGCAAGTCAGGAACTGCAAATCCGTTCGTGGGTGTCGCGGCTCGATTTGAGATTCGCCAAAACCATTCCCTTTGCCTGGAAGCCCGACGTGTGGTACACCATGAAATTCCAGAGCGAAAACAAGGACGGCAAGGTTATTCTGCACGGCAAGGTATGGCCGCGCGGCGAAGCCGAACCGGCCGATTGGACGATCGACGGCACCGACGAAACGCCCAATGTTTCGGGCAGCCCCGGACTGTTCGGAAACGCCAGTGAAACCGAGGTGTTTGTGGATAACGTCAAGGTGAATGCAAATTGAGGTGCCCAGGCGAGACGCACACAGCGGCAGTCGCTCGAATTTCGAGATGACTGCAATTGAACGGCGGGATAAATTCAAAATCAACATTCCAGAATAGGACTGCTCTTTATGTCCACCTCCATCAGAATCACTCTTGGTCTGCTCGCCGGGCTGGCTCTGACAAGCGCTTCCCTGGCTCCCGCAGCCGGCGAATCAAATTACGACCCACTCGCCGAAGCAGCAGAATCGCTGGCGAAGATGAACGTCAAACCGACTGACAGCCCGCAGCTGGGTCACAGTCATTACCGCAATAATGTGAGCGCCGCGACGAATATTCCTACGGAGTGGGATGTGAAGTCGGGCAAGAACATCAAATGGACTGCCCGGCTCGGCTCGCAAACGTATTCGAGCCCCGTCGTAGCCAACGGAAAGATCTTCGTCGGCACCAATAACAATGCGGCCTATTTGAAACGCTACCCCAGCAAGATCGACCTGGGGGTGATGCTTTGCTTTGACGAGCAGACCGGAAAATTCTTGTGGCAGCACTCGAGCGAAAAGCTGCCGACCGGTCGTGTCAATGACTGGGAGTATCTGGGCATCTGCTCCAGCGCCTACGTTGAGGGAAATCGTTTATGGTATGTCACCAATCGCGATGAGATCGTATGCCTCGATACCGAAGGCTTTCTCGACGACGAGAATGACGGGCCATTCAAGGAAGAACCGAACCAGAACAAAGACGAGGCCGACGTGATCTGGAAGGTCGATATGATGAGCAAACTCGGAGCCTCGCCGCACAACGCGTGTAGTTGCTCGGTGACGGCGGTCGGCGACACGTTGTTCGTGAGTACATCCAACGGCGTCGATGAAGCCCATAAGCTGATCGCCCAGCCAAATGCCCCCAGCTTTCTGGCGCTCAACAAGAATACGGGTGCCGTTCAGTGGAGCGATAAGTCTCCTGGAAACAACATCATGCACGGACAATGGTCCTCCCCGGCAGTCGGCATTCTGGGAGGCGTTGAGCAGGCGTTGTTCGGCGGTGGCGACGGCTGGTTGTACAGCTTCGATGCCAAAGGAGGCGAAAAGGGCCAGTCGAAGTTGCTGTGGAAGTTCGATTGCAATCCCAAAACGTCGGTTTACAAACTTGAGCGGGCCACGCGCAATCCCATTATCAGCACTCCCGTGATTTACGACGGACTGGTCTACATCGGAGTCGGCGAAGACCCCGAACACGGCGAAGGAAAGGGACACTTGTGGTGCATCGACCCGACCAAGCGCGGCGATGTAAGCCCCACCATCGTCTACAATAAAGCAGATCCGAAGATGCCGATCGCCTACAAACGTTTGCAGGCCTGTGAACCCGACAAGGGCGATTTCGAACGCGACAACGAAAACTCTGCCATGGTCTGGCACTACGCCGGTTCCAATCCCAAGAAATTTGAAACGACCATGCACCGCACGCTCAGCAGTGCGGCGATCAAGAACGATCTACTCTTCATTTCTGATGAAAACGGGTTGTTTCATTGTCTCGACGCAAAGACTGGCAAACCGTATTGGACGCACGACATGCTGGCCGTGTCGTGGTCAACCCCGCTGATCATCGGCGACCTGGTTTACATCGCCGATCTCGATGGCGAAATTTGCATTTTTAAAGTGGCGAAGGAAAAAAAGATGATCGGTGCCGAGCAGAACATGGAAACTCCGGTTTACACGACGCCGGTTGTCGCCAGCGGCGTGCTGTATGTCGCCACGTTCAACAGTTTGATCGCCATCGCCGAGGGGGCCTCGACGAAACCGGCAGGCAAGGCAGACGGAGCCGGTGGCCAGTAGTTCGCGCGGTCCTGGCATTTGGAAGAGGAATGGGCCAAACGAGAGGCTCGATCCCGAGCATAGCCATCGGGGGTCGAGAACCAGCGGCTGAATGGGCAATTGCCTTTCCACGGCATACGCCTTACAATTGCCTTCTCCTGCCAGAGAATGATGTCTGTCAGTGAGTGACGCCCCGCGCGCATCCCACCTGAGTTCCAGACTTTCCGGACGAACGTGCATGCAGGTTCAGGCTCCCGACACCAGGCTCGATAATGCTGTCGAATCGCATGTACGGAACGGTCGATTGCCTGCATTCGATTATTATCCGCGGACGCGCGTCGTTTTTGGTCCCGGGAAAATCGCCGATTTGGGAATGTTGGCCGCTGAGACAGGCGCCACAAGCGTCTTGCTGGTCACCGACCATGGGTTGGAGTCGGCCGGTCACCCTCAAAAAGGAGTCGCTGCTCTCGAATCGGCAGGGCTGAAAGTCGCCGTTTTTGATGACGTTCAAACGAATCCCACGACAGACGATGTCGATCGAGGGCTCGTGGTGGCCCGCAGCGCGCAAATTGACCTCATCGTGGGTCTGGGCGGAGGCAGCAGTATGGACTGCGCCAAGGGAATAAATTTCCTCGTCACTAACGGCGGCCGGATGGAGGACTACTGGGGAACAAACAAGGCCAAAGCGGCCATGCTCCCCCTGATCGCCGTTCCCACTACATCAGGAACGGGCAGTGAAGCCCAGTCTTATGCCCTCATTGCCAATGCGAAAACGCACATGAAGATGGCCTGCGGCGACCCTAAGGCGGCCTGTCGCGTGGCACTGCTCGATCCCGAACTGACGCTCAGCATGCCTCCGTCTGTCACAGCCGCCACGGGAATCGATGCTCTGAGCCACGCCGTCGAATCTCACGTCTGCAACCGGCGCAATCCGGTATCGCAACTCTTCAGCCGGCAAGCGTGGCAGTTACTTGTCTGCGGCTTTCCGGCGGTCATCTCGGGGGCAGGCGACATCGACGCCCGTTCAAAAATGCTGCTCGGGGCGCATCTGGCCGGGGCGGCCATCGAGAATTCGATGCTGGGCGCCACACACGCTCTGGCGAATCCCCTGTCGGCGCATTTTGGCCTGACTCACGGGATGGCAATTGCAGTCATGCTGCCACACGTCATTCGTTTTAATGCGATTGCGGTCGGCGGATTGTATGGCGATCTGGCGGCCGAAGCCCGGTTGTGCGAATGCAACGATCCGCAGGCGGGCGCCCTGCTGGCGGCGCATTTGGCGGCCTTGGCCGCACGTGCACGATTGCCGGCGTGTCTGGCAGATTGCGGCGTCGAACGGGCCATGATTCCACAATTGGCGGCCGAGGCTGCGCAACAGTGGACAAGGCAGTTCAACCCGCGCTCGGTCGATGAAGGGGCGTTGCGGGAACTGTACGAAGGAGCGTTTTCATGCGAGGGGAATTGAGTATTGAGGAGTGGAAAATGAATAGGCGATATTGCCCGGCCGCGGGGCCCGATCGGCAATCCGAATCTGCATTCGCGCCCATTTTCGATTTTTCATTTTTCATTTTTCATTTTTCAATGCTTCTCGTTTCACTCGTCGCCACGACCTCCCTCGCGGCCGATTCTTTTGCAAAACTCGCCCCGCCCGGCCCCGACAGCTGGCCGTCTTTCCGCAATGGAAACGCACAACGCGGAGTAGCGACCTCTTCACTTCCGCCGAAGCTCGACAAATTGTGGGTCCATCCGGCTGGCAAGGAAGACGCGATGATCAAGTCGACCGCCGCCATCGCCGGCGGCCGGGTCTACGCCGCCTCGCTGAATGGCGAGGTTTTCTGCCTCAACCTCAAGACGGGCAAGCGTCAATGGACATACAAATCCCGCGATGACGTTAAGCCCAACACGTTCCTGCCAGGCTTCAAAGCCGGTGTCGCTGTGACGGCCGATACTGTCTACGTCGGCGACGAAGAGGGCCTGTTCCACGCGATCGATCGCGAGAGCGGAAGCCGCAAATGGACGTTTGAAACGGGCGGCGAGATTACAAGCGGCGCAAATTTCTATAAAGATAAGGTACTCTTCACATCGCACGACAGCAGCCTGTACTGCCTGAATGCCGCCGACGGAACAAAAGCTTGGCAATATGAAACCAAAGGGCAGGTCTATACTTCACCTCCCATCATCGACGAACATACATTTGTCGCCGGCTGTGACGAGCATTTGCGGGTCATCAACGTCGTGACGGGGAAAGAAGAAACTGATATGCCCTTTGGGATTCAATTGATTTCCTCCCCCGCGGTGGTAGACAACATGCTGTACGTCGGGACGATGGGTAACGAAGTGCTGGCCATCGATTGGAAGAGTGCGACAAAAATCTGGGGCTACGTCGGGGGCAAAGCACGATATGATTCATCGGCGGCCGTGAATGACAAGTACGTGATTGCCGGCTCTCAGGATAAGAAGCTGCATTGCGTCAACCGCAAAACGGGCGAACAGGTCTGGGCATTCGCCACTAAAGGCCATGTCGATAGTTCGCCGGTCATCGTCGGTAACCGAGTGTTCGTGGGATCGAACGACGGCATCGTATACGGCATTGGTCTCGACGACGGCGAAGAGAAATGGCGCTTCGTCGATGGCCGTCCTTTCAGCGCATCGCCAGCCGTGGGCGAAGGGTGCCTCGTCATCGGATCAGAATCAGGCACGGGGAACGTCTACTGTTTTGGGGCAAAA
Source organism: Planctomycetia bacterium (assembly GCA_043746425.1). Classification (GTDB taxonomy): domain Bacteria; phylum Planctomycetota; class Planctomycetia; order Planctomycetales; family Planctomycetaceae; genus JACQFH01. The sequence continues at coordinate 6,822 of JAYTRB010000193.1, read as the reverse complement.
TAGAAAATCGTGGCGATCCCGGCTGCGCAATCCCATGAGATATGCCTGCCCGCAGGAGTCTTTATGACCATCGAAATCCTGAACAAGTCTGAAACGGGCGACACAACGGAGGTCGGCAGTTATTTCATCGCGAACTACCCCCCATTTTCGCAGTGGAAGAGAGACTTCCTGCCCGATATTCAAGCAGCCCTCGATTCGCCTGCCGCAGAACCGACACATCCGCTGGGCCTGTATCTGCACATTCCCTTCTGTCGCAAGCGCTGCAAATTCTGTTATTTTCGGGTTTATACTGACCAGAACGCGAAAGCGATCGAACGCTACGTGCAAGCTCTAGCCCGTGAGGTCGAACTGCTCAGCGACTGTTCGGCGGTGGCCGGTCGCAAATTGAAGTTCGTATATTTTGGTGGCGGCACACCGTCATACTTGAGCGCCCGGCAGCTTCAGTCGCTGCGCGACCGGCTGCATGCCTCGGTTTCGTGGGACGATGCCGACGAAGTCACGTTTGAATGCGAACCCGGAACGCTGAGTCTCGAAAAGGTGACGACTCTCAAAGACATCGGCATCACGCGGGTCTCGCTCGGTGTCGAAAATTTTAACGACGAGATTCTTGAATCCAACGGCCGGGCGCATTTGTCGCCAGAAATCATGCGGGCTTACGACTGGATTCAAAAAGTCGGCTTTCCCCAGATCAATCTCGACTTAATCGCCGGCATGATTGGCGAAACCGACGCAAACTGGACAAACTGCGTCGAGCGCGTCAGGCAGATGTCACCCGACAACGTCACGATTTACCAGATGGAGCTGCCGCACAATACGGTCATTGCCCGCGAGATGAAAGAGCTGCATGTCAACTCGCCGGTGGCGAGCTGGGCCACGAAGCGGCGGTGGGTGAACGAGGCGTTCGATGCGCTTTCTTCTGCTGGATATCACATTTCAAGCGCCCAGGAACTCGTCAAGGATCCGAGTAAAGACCGTTTCGTCTATCGCGACAGTGTATGGCGTGGCGCCGATCTCTTGGCGACCGGGGTTGCCTCGTTCGGTCACCTGGCAGGGGTGCATTACCAGAATCTCGACCAGCTCGAAGACTACCTGTCAGCACTCGAACTGGGGCGGCTCCCCCTTGGGCGAGCCCTTACGCCGACGCCGCATCAGTTGCTGATTCGCGAAATGGTTCTGCAATTAAAGGAAGGCCACATTAGCGCTGTGACGTTTCGCGAGAAATTCGGTGTCGATATCCTTGAGCTTTTTGGCGAAGCGCTGGCCCGGCAACAGGCAGCCGGATATTTATCGCTCGAAAACGACGTCGTCCGCCTCACACGAAAGGGATTCTTGCAGGTTGATACTTTGCTGCCAGAGTTCTTCGAGCCAGAACATCGTTCGGTGAGGTACACGTGAATCCCATTGACGAACTCAAGAAACTGACATCGCTCTTTTCCGACGGTGAGGTGTTGTTCGATCGGGCCAATCACATCCCCTCGGCGCTCACCCCTGAACCGTTCAAGAGGCTGCTCGTGCATGAGCATCACATGACGGTAACGATGGAGGAGTTCCATCACACGTCAGTGGTGGTGAGTGTCCTCGAGCGAAAACTGGAAGACGACATTTACAGCCGCAAGATTCTGCTGCAGCGGAGTGACAACGGCCGGGTCGTACAGTTCGGGATCGTGCGGTTCGATCTGGGCGTAGTACTGCCGGCGGTGCGCGATGAAATTTTGAGTGAACAGACCCCGCTGGGGCGAATACTGATCAATTACAACGTTCTGCGCCACATCGACCTGGGGGCGATCCTCTCCGTGGGGGCTGGCGCGGGCCTGTCGCATTTATTCGGTTGCCAATTGGGCCAGACAACATACGGACGGTTGGCGACGATTTTCTGCAATCAGCGTCCGGCGGTCGATCTGCTGGAGGTGGCTTCGCCGATTGAAGGGTGAATCGATCTATTGTCAGCCATCGGCTACCAATTACGAAGCCGATCATTCGTGCAAACCGTCCCTTTGTTTTCATAGTTGCAACCTGCCAGATTTCCCCGTAAAAAGTTGAGCACGGCCCTATGCCCAATGCGCATTGGTCGCACAAACGTAACCTGTGCCAGACCGCGATTGCGCAATTCGCGCAGAGCGGCCCTTTTGCGTAAATACCTGGCCGCGGGTCACGACGTCCTTCAACTTCGAGCAAATGAATGCCTCCCCAATTCACGTTCACGCGGCGCATGCGGTTTTCAGACACTGACATGGCGGGCATCGTGCATTTCGCCAACTTCTACCGCTTCATGGAAGAAGCTGAGCACGAGATGTTTCGCAGTCTGGGATTCAAAATCGTCGAGGACCAGCCCGACGGCTCGGTGGTCGGCTGGCCCCGCGTACGTGCCTCGTGCGCATTTGAAGCCCCGGCATACTACGATGATCTGCTTGAGATAGATGTATATATCTGCCGGATCGGTGTGAAATCGCTGACGATGGCCTTCCATTTCCGTCGCGGACAGACGCGTCTGGCGACGGGAGAGGTCAAAACAGTATTCTGCCGCTTCGGTCGCGGAGGGAAATTTGAATCGATCGCGATTCCGGCAGCTTACAACGAAAAGCTGACCGAGTCGCCACCCGACAAAAGAGTGAAGCATGACGAATGATCTGGCGGTCACGAACATCAGCAAGTCCTTCGCAACGGCCGGCGGCGAATTGCCGATTCTCGTCAATGCGAATCTGTCGTTGTCGCGCGGCGACGCGCTGGCAATTACAGGACCATCAGGAGCCGGCAAGAGCACGCTGCTGTTTATCATCGGGACGCTCGATGCACCCAATTCTGGAACCGTGCTGATTCTCGGGCAGGATCCGTTCTCGTTAGAGCGCCCCAGCCTGGCGCGGTTCCGCAATGCAAATGTCGGGTTCATTTTTCAGGATCACTACCTACTACCTCAGTGTACCGTCCTCGAAAACGTCCTGCTTCCCACGCTTGCCGGCAGTGCTACTGGTCGCGCCGCCGAGGAACGCGCCGGAATGCTGCTCGACAAAGTGGGCCTTGCCAGGCGACTGCGCCATCGTCCTGCCGAACTTTCAGGAGGCGAGCGGCAGCGCGTCGCCATCTGCCGGGCGCTTATCAATCGGCCCCCTTTGCTTTTGGCCGACGAGCCCACAGGCAACCTCGACCGGCACTCTGCCGAGTCAGTCGGTTCGCTGCTTCTCAATTTGTGTCACGAAGAGAATGTCATGCTGATCGTCGTGACCCACAGCACGGAGTTGGCTGCGAGCCTGCCAAGGCATTGCAAGCTTGTCGATGGAAAGCTGCTGGAATGATTCTCTACTCCCAATGACAATTTCGCTTCACCTTCTGCCTGGCCTGTCGCAACGTGCTCGTAACACAACCGATATGCAGTCGATATGACGACTGACACCATGGCCCGTTGTTCAGAAATCCCAAACCCGCAATTCCAAAGCTCTTCGTGACCGCCAGAACCCTTCTCTTACAAACGCTGCTTTTTCACTGGCGAACAAATCTCGCCGTGTGGCTGGGTGTCGTCGCGGGAACCGCCGTAATCGGCGGCGCATTAATTGTGGGCGATTCGGTGCGAGCCAGTCTGCGCGACATGACACTGGCTCGCCTGGGCAAGATTGACTATGCCCTTACTGGCCCTCGATTTTTTCGCCAGCAATTGGCGGCAGAGCTGCAAACTTCCCTGGAGCCCGGTCAGGAGTTCAAATCTCTTGCGGCGATTCTCGTGCCCGCCAGCATCGAAAAGCGGGCCGCTGGAAAAGGGACGGCCCTCACTCGTGCCGGCCGAGTAAATATCATTGCTCTCGAACGATCGTCGCCGACCGCACTGCAAGTGACACTCCCCACTGCGGCTGCGAACGAAGTCGTCCTCAGCCGCAGGCTGGCTCGCGATCTCGAGGCCAGCCCGGGTGACGAGGTGACGCTTCTTCTCGAACTTCCCAGTGACATTCCGCGAGATTCCCTGCTCGGGAAGCGCGACGAAACGGCCGTGCAGATCCCTCTGATGGTTTCGGCGATCCTCGATGACGCCACTGCCGGCGGGCGTTTTGGTCTCAACCCCGATCAGCAACTGGCCTCAAACGCATTCGTGTCGCTCCCAATGCTGCAAGAGAGGCTGGGCCTGGCTGGGCACGCCCCCACACAGCGTGATCCTCGATCGCTTCCCGCCCGCGTGAACACAATCTTCGTTCTGAATTTTAAACAGGACGGAGTACCGACCATCGGGCCGGGCGGCGCCGAGAGCCTCGCCCAAATTTTGCAATCGCGCTGGCGGCTCGACGACTTTCACACTCGCATTGTTGCCAACGATAAGTTTGAATATCTCTCACTCGAGAGCGACCGGATGATTCTCGACCGGCCCGTCGCGCACGCTGCCCTGAAAGTGGCCCAGCAGCTCGGATGCCAGGTCTCGCCTGTACTGGCATATATCGCCAATAGAATCAGTGTCGTGGAACCCGCCGGCAATGCCGTCGCGGCCGGCGACAATCCGGCCTACAGCCGCTATTCGGTTGTTGCGGGGCTCGATCCCGAACTGTTCTCTGCCAAAGCCCATGCGCCCTTCGGGCCGTTCCGATTCATTGCTCCAGAAACACCTCCCGATTTTGGCGAGGGCCAGATCGAGCAACCTGGCAAAAACGGGGAAGTTATTCTCAACAACTGGCTCGCACAAGATCTGCACGCAAAAGTTGGCGATGTCGTGCAACTCATGTATCATGTCGTCGGTTCTCACGGCGAATTGCCCGAGGAAGAGCGGCGGTTCGTGGTGCGGGGAATTGTCACGCTCGACGGCACTGTGGCGGATGACCGCGGGTTAATTCCCGAAGTGCATGGCATTACCGACGTCAACAGTTTCGACGACTGGGACGCCCCCTTTCCGATGAAAAAGGTAACACGTCGAGACGATGCCTACTGGAAGAAGTATCGCGCGACCCCCAAAGCTTTCGTCACTTTAAAAACGGCGCAGCATCTCTGGCAAAGTCGGTACGGAGACCTGACTTCGCTGCGCTTTTCGGCCATTCCAGGCAAGACGCTGCGAGAATCAAACGATCTGCTGACCGACGGGCTGCTGCAAGAACTGAAGGGAGTGGAACTGGGACTTTCGTTCCAGCCAGTGAAATATCAGGGCTTGCGGGCTTCGTCCGGTTCCACCGACTTTGGCAGCCTATTTATCGGTTTCAGCTTCTTTTTAATACTGTCGGCGATGATTCTGATCGGCCTCTTGTTTCGGCTGGGAATCGAGCGCCGCGCGACAAACGTAGGTTTACTTCTGGCAGTGGGCTTTGCTCCGTCGCAAGTCAGGAAGCTGCTCTTGGCCGAAGGTGGCCTGCTTGTGACGGCAGGAGGGTTGGCAGGCCTGCTGGCCGCGGTGGCTTATGCCTCAGTCATCATTCATGGACTTAAGACGTGGTGGCTGGGCGCCATCGGGACTCAGTTTCTCGAATTGCATATCGTGCCACTGAGCCTGGCCCTGGGTCTCGTCCTCTCGGTCGCAGTGGCATTGGGGGCCATTTGGTGGGGTATTCGTGGTTTGTGGGCGCTTTCGGTTCGGGGCTTGCTTTCGGGAGTTGCCGAGCCTCCACGTCTGGCCGCACACCACACGCGCCGCGGTGCGCGCGCCAAACGAGCCGCATTCGTGCTGGCAGCCCTTTCGCTGACGGCGACGGCAGCCGTGGTGCTCAAGATTGTTCCGCAGCGCGAGGCATTTGCGGGGTTTTCGTGGCCTACGATCGTTTTCTTCGTGGTCGGGCTAAACACCCTGGCCGCAGGGCTCGTCTCTCTCACGGCATGGATCGATTCGGACCGCACGGTAGCCGTGCATGGCACGGGGCTGGCCGGCGCACTGCGCCTGGGAACACGAAACGCCGCCCGACATCGCTCGCGAAGTGTACTCTCGACAGGATTAATCGCTTCGGCGACCTTCCTCATCGTGGCCATTGCGGCCGGGCATCGCAACCCGGCTGTCGAAGAGCCCGATAAGTTTTCTGGAAATGGCGGTTTCACGCTCGTCGCCGAGTCCAGCATTCCAATTCTGTTTGATCTCAATACACCCGAAGGTCGCAGCCAACTTGGTCTCGATGACCCGGCCACCACTCAGACTCTGGCGCCCATGCAAAGGGCCGTGGCGTTTCGTTTGAAGCCCGGCGAAAATGCCAGTTGCCTCAATATCTATCAGACATCGCAACCGACGATTTTGGGAGTTCCTTCAGAAATGATCGAGCGCGGCGGTTTCAAATTTGTCGGCGCCGGCGAGGCAAATCCTTGGCCGCGGCTCAACCAACGAACAGAAGACGATGCGATTCCCGTGTTCGGCGACATGAACACACTGCAATACAGTCTGCACGTCGGGCCGGGGCAGATCATGGAGATCCGCAGTGAAGACGGCGAGATGGTCAAAGTCAAAATCGCCGGGATGCTCGACAGCAGTGTATTTCAGGGAGTGCTTCTCATGGAGGAAAGCCGGTTCCAGAAGCTCTTTCCTTCGCAGGTCGGGTATCAATACTTCCTGATCGAGGCCCCCCTGATGTCAACCGCGGCTGTAGGCGACGTCCTCGAATCGAAGCTTGGGGGCTTCGATGCCGAGCGAGTGGCCGATCGACTGACGAGTTTTCTGGCGGTACAGAACACCTATCTTTCGACATTTCAGGCATTAGGCGGCTTGGGGCTGCTCCTGGGAACGATAGGCCTGTCGACCGTCATGTTACGGAATGTGCTTGAACGCCGTTCAGAACTGGCCCTGATGCGAGCCGTCGGCTTCGGTGACTTTCTCGTCGCCGCACTCGTGCTTTGCGAAAATGCGATACTCCTGGGATGGGGGTTGGCGACGGGAACGGTTTC
>JAYTRB010000192.1:0-2225 GCA_043746425.1 Planctomycetia bacterium | reverse complement strand
GGCATCGGAGGACCGCCGGGGAAAGCCGAGCTCAATCAACCGCACGGCGTTCACGTCGATCGTCATGGAACGCTATTCATTGTCGACAGCCACAACAATCGCGTGCTTAAGATCGCGAAGTAACTCGACGGCGAACTGAAGAACAATGTGCCGCACCTCCCGATCAGCGATCTTCACTTCCGTCTTGATGCTCATCTGCCGACTGGCTCTACCGGTAGCTTCGCTCGCGGCTGACGCGCACCGGCCCAATGTGTTGTGGATCTGTGCCGATGATCACGCGGCGTATGTGTGTGGAGCGTACGGTAATCGGGTCGTGCGAACGCCGCACATCGATTCCCTGGCGGCCGGCGGCATGCGGTTCGAGTGCGCCTATTGCAATTCACCGGTATGCACGGCCTCACGGCAATCGTTTTTAACGGGACGTTATCCCCGAACGATTGGCGTGACGCAATTGTCGACCGCGCTTCCCGAGAGTGAAACGACGCTGGCAGAACGACTGCATGACGTTGGTTACGATACGGCTGCGATCGGAAAAATGCACTTCAATTCTGCGCTAAGGCACGGGTTCGACACCCGCATCGACTTGCCCGAACACCAGCGCTGGTTGCAGGCCAAAGGCAAGACTCCGGTTGCTGCCGGTGTCGCGATTCAACCTGCGTGGCGACCGTTTCGCGACCCGGCCAGTGTCTGGCTCAATAGTGCGGCGGTGCCGTATGGGGCCCTCGACGCCGATATGTCTGGAACATACTTCGCGGAAGAGGCGGCACGGTTTCTGACTGAACGCACTCAACAAGCCGGAATTGAAAGAAAGGATGAGCAACACCCCTTCTTTCTGATGGTCAGCTTTTACGAGCCGCATTCGCCGTTTATTTTTCCAGTCGAATACCAGGGGAGGCACCAGCCGGGCGAATTTTCCGTACCGATCGTCAGGGCCGAAGACGACGCCCAGGTTCCCGCCATTTTCCGAGACTTGAGCGGGCCTCAGAAGCAGGGAATTGCGGCCGCCTATTACACTTCGGTCGAGTTTCTCGACAAGAATGTCGGGCGTGTGCTCGACGCGCTTGAGCGAGCTGGCCTCACAGATGAAACGCTCGTCATTTATACAGGCGATCACGGCTACATGCTGGGCCAGCACGGCCGGTTCGAAAAGCATTGCTCGTTTGAGCCCGCGATTCGGTCGCCGCTGGTCATGCGGTTTCCGGGTAGAATCAAGCTGGCGGGAAGTTCGCGGGCTCTGGTCGAACTCATCGACATCGCGCCTACCGCGCTGGAATTCTGCCAGGCTGACATCCCGAAGTCGATACAAGGGAAGAGCCTCGTACCGCTGCTGACTGGAGACACCGATCGGCACCGCAACGAAGTCTTCATTGAATACTCAGAGAATGAAGAGGCAGCCCTCCGTACTGAGCGATGGAAATTCATCTACACGACGGGAAAGCGCGAACGCCGGGACGGCTATTCCACTGGCCGTCCGCTGCCGGGAAGATCAATTCGCTTGTACGACCTGGATGACGACCCCGACGAATTGACGAACATTGCCGGTCGAGCCGAGAACACGGCACTCGTTGTTGAATTCACTCAGAAGCTGGCCGATCATCTGCGGCGCACCTCCCGTCTGCCAGAGCACAATCTGCAAACTGACGACGTCGAAGCCCAGATCGATTTCGCCCTTATTCCCCGCGATTAGTCGGGATGATTCATGATGTGGCGAATTTTTCCGCGTGAGATGTGAGTTAACGATTTGGGAACTTGTGGACGACGAGCAGATTCTCCGCCCCGGTCTCAAGAGTGAAGTATCCGCAATTTCATAGCCCGAGGCGGGGCCAGCGTGCCCGTAGAGGGCACTGCGTGAACTGACCCAGCAGCCTCTACCGCACTTTTCGTCTCCTCTTGACCTCCAGGATTCGAGATGCCCATTTTCAAAAAAGAAGAATAACCGCGTACTGAGGACGCGTCTCAACTGTGGCCGAAAGAGTGGCCCTGCCTGAACGCGGTTCCGGCTCGTCGACTTCCATGATGGAAGGAGTTTGGAGCACGAATCCTGGCTGAGGTTGCGCGAATTGTCTTGAGAGAAATGGCAACGAACAGCGCGCGACGCGCCCGGTTCGAATGTCAATAATTCGGCCTATCCCTCGACCTGTTCTACAATAAACCGCTGCACCTGACCCAGCAATGCGTAGCGCAGGCGAAGGGGTTCAGGCAGAAGTTGGAAGGCGACAACCTGC
>JAYTRB010000191.1:0-2501 GCA_043746425.1 Planctomycetia bacterium | reverse complement strand
TGAAATTATGCGGCTCGCAGATTCGGTTCGGTCGATTCTCGAAGACGCCATACGCTACGAAGGTTCGACACTCTCAGACGGCACCTACCGCAACGCTCTCAACGAGACTGGCGGGTACCAGAGCGCCCACCGCGTGTACGACCGCGAAGGAGAAACCTGCCTGACGTGCCACGCCGAAGAAATCCGCCGCATCGTTCAGGCGCAGCGCTCGACGTTTTTCTGTAAAGCCTGTCAGAAGTGAGCCAGAACCGTCGATATCCGGCCTGTTGGCCGGCCCCGGTTATCTGCCGTCCATCGTCGTCGGTTCCCCGGTTCGACAGTCTTCGCGCCGCGAAAACGCATCGTGCGCCACTATGACTGATCGTGCCGATCGGGTAAAATGCGCGGCTGCTTTTGCGGGCGCAAAACCACTCGTGAAATGCATGTTTTGAGGCATTCATTTCTAACGACCTGCGCTCGGCGTGAAATGCTGTATCAAGGGAATTGATTTTTCTGGGAGAGCGCGCCATGTCGGTCGAGATTGACATTGTCTACGAGGGGCAACTTCGCTGTCGGGCCACGCATGGGCCATCGAAGACACAACTGACGACAGACGCGCCTGTCGATAATCACGGCAAGGGCGAAAGCTTTTCCCCCACCGATCTGGTGGCGACCGCGCTGGGGACGTGCATGTCGACCCTGATGGGGATCACCGCCGACCGAAACAAGCTCGACATCGACGGCACGCGGGTACATGTCGTCAAAGAGATGGCCCAGGAACCAGTCCGAAGAATTGGCAAATTACGGGTCAGGATTCAGATACCGGCCGAAAAAGGATCGCGGCTCACCATTGAAGATCGTAAGAAGCTCGAAAATGCTGCGTTCCACTGCCCAGTTCATAAAAGCCTGCACCCCGACGTCCAGACTCCAGTCGAGTTCGTGTATGGCTAGCGGCATGGCGCTCGACCTGAGTTTGCCGATGGAGTCGTTCAGTCGCGAATGGGATTGATGCTGTGCACCATGTCGTCATCATCGGTGGAGGTTTTGGAGGTCTGAACGCGGCCCGGTCGTTGCGAAGCGCGGCCGTACGAGTGACTCTTATCGATCGCCGCAACTATCACCTGTTTCAACCTCTCTTGTATCAGGTTGCCACGGGCGGTCTGTCGCCGGCCAACATTTCTGCGCCGTTAAGGGCTCTCTTGCGCCGTCAGGCGAATGTTCAGGTCCTGATGGAGGATGTCGTCGATGTCGATGTGTCGGGCCGCCGCGTGCTTCTTGGCGATGGGGATTTGGCCTATGACACGTTAATCGTCGCGGCGGGAGCGACGCATAGCTATTTTGGGCATCCTGATTGGGAAGCGCTTGCTCGGGGGCTGAAAACAATTGAAGATGCCACGTCGATTCGGCGCCAGATTCTGCAGGCTTTTGAAATCGCCGAACGATCGCACGATTCTAAAGCCATCGCGGCCCTTTTGACGTTTGTCATCGTCGGCGGCGGGCCCACCGGCGTCGAATTGGCGGGAGCAGTCGTCGAGTTGGCGCACGAAACGCTGCGCCGGGAATTTCGTGCGATCGATCCTGCCGGGGCCCGAATTCTAGTGGTCGAGGCTGCCGATCGAGTCCTGCCTCCATTTGCCCGGCAGCTCTCTGCCAAAGCTCGGTCGGCGCTCGAGCGGATGCGGGTCGAGGTTCGCACTGACACAATCGTCACCGGCATCGAAGCAGGAGCCGTGCGCCTCAAAACAGGTGATCGGATCGAACGAATTGAAACACACACCGTTCTCTGGGCAGCGGGAGTCAAGGCGTCGCCTCTCGCGGGAGCTCTGGCGGCGAAAACCGGCGCCGAGCTCGACCGTGCCGGTCGGATTCGGGTTCAGCCCGATCTCACGCTGGCCCCCAATCCCGAGATCTTCGTGATTGGTGACATGGCCCAATGTCTCAATGCAGAAGGCAAGCCTTTGCCCGGCTTGGCCCCAGTGGCAATGCAGCAGGGGCGGTATGCAGCGCGTTTGATCGAAGCGCGACTTTTGGGCCGTACTCTGCCCGCATTCAGCTATCGCGATTTCGGCATGATGGCCACGATCGGGCGCATGAAGGCGGTATGCGATATTTTCGGCTGGCGTTTCGCCGGCCCTCTGGCCTGGCTGACATGGCTCTTGATTCACTTGATGTCTCTGGTCCAGTTTGAAAACCGACTGATGGTTTTTATCCAATGGGCCGGACACTACATCACTCGCAATCGGTCGGCCCGGTTGATCACTGGAGGTGCCCAGTCTCAAACGACGAAAACCCCGTGACGATAACCAGGTGACGAAAGCCTTCATTCAATTCACCCGTGCAACTCAAACATCAGGTTACTGAACGATGCACGCCCCTCCCAAAATCGGCACGACGGCAAACCGGAAATTTATGGTCGAGAAGACCCACACAATTAGCTTCGGCGAAAATGGGCCGCCGCCGGTGCTGTCGACTCCGTGGCTGATCTGGTTTCTCGAACACGCAGCGCTCGATGCGGCATTGCC
>JAYTRB010000190.1:0-9633 GCA_043746425.1 Planctomycetia bacterium | reverse complement strand
TGTTCCCTGCACGCGTTGACAAGAGGGGTTGCTACCCCGCCTTGATACCCGTTCCTGCGCCGGCAGTTGTCATTCCGGCTGGTTTTCCGTTCGTCGGGGAAGGGACACCCCGTAGTCAATCACGGAAGTGAGACTCACGGATTCAGTGCAGCGGATCGGGTTCAGGATGCGCGATTCTTCGCGTCTTCCCCCCTCTCTTTACTCATCGCCCCAATTGCAGGGAGAATGTTTGCTATGGCCACGGTTCTTGAAAGCCATTCGTCTTCGGAGTCGGCGACTTCATCGGTCTATCGCTCGGCAGAACCTGTTGTCTCTTTCGCAGAGGCAGATGCCCTTGCCGAGCAGTTCGGAACCCCGCTTCTGGTCGCCTCGCGCGGTGCCCTCATGCGGAACTACGATGCTCTGCGATCGTCGCTGCCAGGTGTCGAGTTCTTTTACGCCGCGAAGGCCAACCCCGTCGAAGCGATTTTGCGTCCCTTGTGTGAAGCTGGTTCGTCGGTCGATGTCTGTTCGCACGGCGAGATGCTTGCGGCGCTCAAGGCCGGGTTCGCCCCCGATATGATGATTCACACCCACCCCTGCAAGACCGAGCAGAATCTGATGAACTGCTACGCCGAGGGGTTGCGGTGGTTCACGTTCGACAATGTGAACGAGATTCCCAAGCTGGTGCGGCACGCGAGCGATGCAAACCTGCTGCTGCGGCTGGCCGTTTCGTCGTCGTCGAGTCTGATCAACCTGTCGGCGAAGTTCGGCGCCTTCGAGCAAGATGCCGTGCCGCTGATGCTGGCCGCGCGTGAAGCCGGGCTGGCCGTGCGAGGGATGTCGTTTCACGTCGGTTCGCAGTGCCGGGCTCCCGAAGACTTTCACTCGGCGCTCGTTCAGGCGCGGCGTATCTGGGACCGCGCGACCGCCGCGGGAATCGAACTCGAAGTGATCGACATCGGCGGCGGGTTACCGGCGCCGTACCGCGACGCGGTGCTGACGCTTGACGTTTACTGCCGCTCGCTGGCCCAGGCCCTTGAAGAAACGTTTGGCGATCTGGGTGTGCGGGTCATCGCTGAGCCAGGACGTGGTCTCGTCGCCGATACGATGTCGCTCATCACCCGCGTGATTGGTAAATCAGTGCGCGGCGGCACGACGTGGTATATCATTGATGACGGTCTGTATGGTTCTTTCTCGGGACAGATGTTCGATCATGTTGAATATCCGCTGATTGCCCGCAACCGCGAGAATCGGCCCCTGAGCCCCTGTGTTGTGGCAGGTCCTACCTGCGATTCGAGCGATGTGGTCGCCTGCGATCAGATGCTTCCCGACCTCGAAATCGGCGAGCTTTTGCTGGTGCCGACGATGGGGGCCTACACCTGTGCCAGCGCGTCGAATTTCAACGGACTGGAAATGGCCCGGATCATCGGGATCGAGTAATTCGGGAGGGGGGGGACGAAGCACCATGAGCACAACTGCCTTTGAGGGACGAATTCTGGTTCTGGGCTGTGGAGCAGTGGCGCAGTGTACGCTGCCGTTGTTGTTGCGCCATCTCGGGGTTGGCCCGGCGCGGGTCACCGTCATGGATTTTGAAGATTGCCGCAAAGCGCTCGCTCCGTACCTGGCGCAGGGCGTGCGTTTTGTGCGTGTTCGGATCGGGCCCGAGAATTACGAAGAAGAGCTGGCTGGGCATGTCGGCCCCGGCGATCTGCTCGTCGACCTGGCCTGGAACATCGACTGCGCGGCGCTGCTCGAGTTCTGCCGTCGCCACGACGTGATGTACACCAATACGTCGGTTGAGGTCTGGAATCCGTACGCCGATCTCGAAACCAAAACCCCCCCCGAGCGAACGCTGTACGCGCGGCATGTGGCGCTGCGAAAGATGATTGCCGGCTGGCCGGCCGAGCAGCGGGCGACGGCGATTCTCGATCATGGGGCTAACCCGGGGCTGGTGTCGCATTTCACAAAAATGGCGCTCATTGACATTGCCCGTAAAATCATCGACGAAAATCCCGATGATTCGCGGCGAGAAACGCTCGAAGAAGCGCTGGCTGCCAAGCGCTTTAACCGCCTGGCGCAGGCCACGGGGGTAAAAGTCATTCACATCAGCGAGCGCGACACGCAGATTTCGAATAAACGCCGCAAGGGCAATGAATTCGTCAACACGTGGAGCGTCGAAGGTTTCTACGAAGAGGGAATTGCCCCGGCCGAGCTGGGCTGGGGCACGCACGAACGCAAGCTGCCGCACGATGCCTGGGTGCATAAAGAGGGCCCGGGCAATCAGATTTGCCTTGAACGTTTCGGCATGAACACGTTTGTACGCTCACGCGTTCCGTCGAGCGAAATCGTGGGAATGATGATCCGCCATGGCGAGGCCTTCAGCATTTCTGAATTCTTGACAGTCAAAGGGGCCCGGGGCAAGGCGATTTATCGGCCCACGGTGCATTATGCCTACCTCCCCTGTGAAAACGCCGTGGCCTCGCTCGATGAAGTTCGCGAGCAGGAATTCGTGATGCACGAAAAATGGCGGATCATGCGTGACGAAATCGTCTGTGGCTACGATGAACTGGGAGTGCTGCTCATGGGGCACGACTTTCAGTCATGGTGGTGCGGCACGATTCTCGACATCGATGAGGCGCGGCGGCTCGTTCCCGGACAAAACGCCACAACCTTGCAGGTTGCGGCGTCCGTTTTGTCGGCCGTCACCTGGATGATCAAGAACCCGCGACGGGGTGTTTTGCTGCCCGATCAGCTTCCGCATGAGGAAATTCTGTCGGTTGCGCGGCCCTATCTGGGCAAGGTCATTTCGATACCGATCGCCTGGGTTCCTGGCGATATGGGCGACGACGAAAGTTCGGGGGGGGGCGCGTCAGATGACGCGTGGCAATTCTCGAACTTCCTGCTTGAACCCGTATCGAATCATGTGGCGTCTGAGGCGATCCACGGCCCGCAGCTTCTCAAGGAGTTTTGTGACCCGGTCGAGTTAACGGTCTAAACTCTGAAAAGCGCTTGATTCGTCGGTGATTCTTGTTTACGATTTGCGGTTGAGCGTCCGAAAACTGTTGCGGCCAGGGCACAGCGTTTACGCGAATTCTCTGATCACCCCGTCAGCCAGTAGGCGTGCCTGAGGCGAGTGCCTCGGGCAACCCGGTTTGTCTGCACAGACCACTCACCCGTCACAAGGCGGGTTGAGTTGGCGTGGCAGCGGCGGCGGTGGGGCTGGTTCTGCACACACCAGACCATCGAAGGTTGGTATCTGTGTGTGAAGGAGTGGCTGCAATGCCGGTGGGCAAGATCAAGAAACTGGTGCAGGAGAAAGGATTCGGATTCATTTCGGCACAGGAGGGGGAAGACGTCTTTTTCCATCATAGCGCCGTGGCAGATCGGCAGTTCGAGAATCTGTCGATCGGCCAGTCGGTGGAGTTTCAGGTCGACTCGACGGATACCAAAGGCAAAGGTCCCCGCGCCTCAAGCGTGGCCCCGGCGTGAGCCAGTGTGGTTTGTTCCCCAATTCAGACCGCACTGTTCCCCAATTCAGACCGCACAGGGTATCGTGACGAATTGAATCTGGCGCAGTGGTAATCTGGCGCAGTGGTAGTCTGGCGCAGTGGTAGTCTGCGACGGTGGTTGCCTCGGGCACGGGTTGCCTGAAACGCGGGCAGCCGGGGCACTGGTATTCCCCCAACGGGGGCACCGCTGTGGCGCCACACAGCGGCGCAGGTTGCGAAGGGTGACATGTGGCACGCGTACTGAAGGGTGATTCGCGAGAACCGCCCTTTTTTCTGGTGCCGTCGTCAGACGCGTTCAATTCTTACTCGGCCAGGCCAGCGTGCAGAGTTTCGAGGGGCGCCACGACCAAGAGTAAACAGCCGCCGCGGGTCGACTGCCGGTGGTGTTTGCTTCCGGGGCTGGCCCGCTGGAAATCACCGGGGCCCAACTCGATCTGGCCGACTTGCAGATCGCCTTCGATGACGAGTGTCTGCTCAGAACCCGAATGCCGGTGTGGCGGCAAAACGGCTCCTCGGCCGCAGCGCAACATCGCCGTGTACTGGCGGCGTTCGAGGTCGACGTTCAAAATCCGTTGCATGATGCCACTGCACCCGGAGGGTTCCCAATTCGCGCCCCGGGCAAATAGGAACGCGAGCCCTGCCCGATGGTCGACATCTGCCCCATGGCCGACGTCAATAGATACCAGGTCATCACTGGGGCGACTTCCAATGGCGGGCTCACCCATTGCCGTTTCGCTAAGGGGCGTTTCGCTGGGGGCCATTTCGCTAAGGGGCGTTTCGCCAATGCCCGTTTCGCTAATGATCGAACCAATGGTTGCCTGGTGCGTTGTCGCCGGGCACTCGTCTGGCAGCTTTGCGCGGGCCTCGACTGCGACCAGGCGCATCAGACGCTCGCGAACTTCAGGAGCAGGAATTATGCGAACGACGCCCTCGGCCAGAGCGTCGACGACCAGATCGAGATCATTGAACTCCGCCAGGCAATCGATATCTTCAGCGGCCAGACGCGATTCAAACCACTCCTGCTCGTCGGCAGAGAGCGCTCCGGCGGCATAGAGGGCCGCCCATTCAGCTACATCACAGGGTTCACGATTTTGCTTCATGGTCCGCTGCCTTGAGTGTCTTACTCAGAATGCTGCGCAGTTGCTTCATTCCCAACCGAATTCGCGTCTTAACTGTCCCCACGGGAACCTCCTGTTCGCGGGCGACCGATTCGTAACTGTGCCCGCCGTAAAACGCCAGGCAGATGGCCGAGCGTTGCGATTCGGGCAACCTTTGCAGTGCTTCACGTACCTGGCCCGCCGATTCTGAGCGTTCAATTTCACTGCCAGGATCCTGGATTTCGGCCGGTTCAACCGACGGAAGTGAATTATGGTATTGCCGACGGCGCAGGCGGTCGGTGGCCCGCGACCGCGCGATGAGAAAGATCCATACCCGCGGGCTGGCCCTCTCGGGATCGTATTGCCTGGCGCTCCGCCAGATCTGCAGAAAAACCTCTTGCAGAACATCTTCAGCCTCGGCGCACTGGCCGAGAAGCCGTACCAATAGCCCCATAACCTGTGCGGAATACTGGTCGTAAATCTCGCCGAACGCCTGCTGATCGCCCGAGGCGATGCGTGACAGCAGACCCATATCGGGGGAGTTCATCACTGGGCGAGACCAGGGAAAGGCTGCGTAGTGCCATGACACCTTTGAAGGCACTGCAGGTGTCGCACGGCCGTCGCAGTTTCTCTACCTAAACTAAGTTCAGGGCGGGTCAGTTTCAAGTCTCAACATAATAAATACGCAAAACGTCGCGCCCTGGATTCAAATATTCTTCCGCGGGTCAAAAAATGAAATCCACATTTCTGTCGGACTCGTAACCTTTCTGGCGGTTTGAAAATCTTCTGAACTGGCCGGGCAGCCATTGTCGAAATTCGGGCGTTTCGACGCGCCCGCCCCATCGCGAGTCGTAGATTATGGTGTCGTTTTTCTCAGTTCCGCTTTACTCGAAAGGAACATTGCATGCTTTCCCTGACTCAGCTTCTCATGTCTCAAGCGAATCCGATCGCCGGCGGCCCCGAACCGGGCCCGTCCACCCCTGAAATTGCCCCGTCGCGCCGAGGATTCCTGGTTTCGTCGCTGGCCGGAGGCGCATTGAGTGCCGGTCTTTTTGCCGGTATGGCCCGAGGTGACGATGGCGACAACGACCAGGATGATCGTACGACTTCGCCTTCGAAAACCCGCGCCGAAATCGCGCGATTAGAGAGGGCTTTCATTGGCGAACTCCGGACGACGTTCAAGGCGATCCAGAAGCA
This sequence comes from Planctomycetia bacterium, assembly GCA_043746425.1. Taxonomy (GTDB): domain Bacteria; phylum Planctomycetota; class Planctomycetia; order Planctomycetales; family Planctomycetaceae; genus JACQFH01. The sequence goes on along the minus strand of JAYTRB010000190.1, from coordinate 3,848 downwards.
CGAAAACGACCATGTCGCGTTTCTGAAAGGCGCGCTGGGGAGCAAGGCCCGACCCAAGCCCGATTTCACGGGACTCGAGCAATCGACGCTTCTGGACTTCATCCTCGTTTCCAAGGCCTTTGAGAATACTGGCGTCGGTGCCTACCTGGGGGCTGCTCCCCACATCAAGAGCCGCGATTACCTGGCGGCCGCCGGATCGATCATGACGGTCGAGGCCCGGCATGCGGGCTTTATCAATGTAACTCTTTCACTCCCGATCGTGCCGGGCGGCCGCAGTTTTGACCAGCCGCTCACCCCCGTCGAAGTCGATAACGCCGTCAAACCGTTTGTGGCCGACCTCGACGGTGGCCCGCCGTTGACCTACAGCAACACCCCTTCCGACGCCAATGACATTGTCATTCTGAACTTCGCCTTGGCGCTCGAGTATCTGGAAGCGGCGTTTTACAACATCAACGTTCCCAAGTTCTTTCCGTGAAACGCTTTTGAATGTTTCGCGGAGTGGCGAGATTTGTGCCCCGGCTGCTTTCCCAGCCGGGGCATTTGCCTGCGCGGCGCCGTTTTCAATCGTGCGGGTTCGGGGCCGCAAATCGACGCTAGACCCCACCCCCGCCTTCGCCGCGAACCTAACTAATTAATGTTGCAGAAAAAATATCTCGACGGGAGGAGTTTTCTGCTTTCATTCGCGCATTTGCGAGCTACGGTTATAGAGCGACGTCTGCTCTTACAGAGGGATGTCGGTCTTCGACAACCTCCTTCGTGGCGAAAGTAGCCGCCAACTTCTCCCGAGTCGTCATCATGGCACAACCATATCGGGTTCAGTGTGTTGACGGCGAACGATGGAGAATCATTGACGGCAGCAACCGGCTGGTTTTCGTGGGGACGAAGCAGCAGGGCGAAGACTGGCTCGATTTTCACGAAAACGCCCACCCACGGCCCTCAGCCCATGCGGCTTGGCGCACTCGGCTCGGTCGGGCCCTTGCCCGACCGTTCCATCGACTTCTCGGCGGCCTCGGCACGTCTGCGTCAACGCGGCTCTTCTGAACGCGGGTTCATCTGCCCAGTGAATTCACCCCGTGGCGGCAGGACTCGAGCCAACTCGCCGATGACCCGAATCAGCGGGTTCCATCGCAGGTTCAGGGAATTCCCAGGATCTTGTGCGTCTGCACACTGATTCGCCAGCGCGGGTGCGCGAGGCAGTATTCGATTGTCAGCCGCGAGTTGCGTTCAATCTCGGGGCCATCCATCGGTTGCAGAAAGAAATGCCGGAAATCGAGCCCGTCATATTTCTCAGGCTCGGCCCCCGGCTGAGGAAAAATGAGTTTCAGTTCGTCGCCTGCCAAAAGGCGTAAAGCGCTGCCGGCTTTCGGACTGACGCAAACCCAGTCGATGCCGACAGGCAGCGGCAACGTGCCGTTCGTTTCGACGGCGATCTCGAACCCGCGAGCGTGCAGCGCGTCGGTCAAGGCCTCATCGATTTGCAACAGCGGTTCACCTCCCGTGCAGACGACCAGCGGCTTGACATGGTCGCCCCCCCGATCGCCCCCCCGATCGACCGGCGACCACTGCTGCGCCAACCTCATCGCCAGATCGTCAGCGACAGCAAACTCGCCCCCGTTCGGTCCGTCAGTGCCGACGAAGTCGGTGTCGCAGAACTGGCATACGGCGTTTTCGCGATCAACTTCATGTCCCGACCAGAGATTGCAGCCAGCAAACCGGCAGAACACAGCCGCCCGCCCGCTGTTGGCCCCCTCGCCTTGGAGCGTGTAGACAATCTCTTTGACAAAATAACCCATCTGACGATTGACACCCTTTCACGCAGCTCTTGCAAACCAGCTCAGTATCGATTCTCAATCGCGCCGTCTTGTAGCATCGTTCACATACGAGATCGGGTCGGCCGCGCCGCTCTCGGCAAATCCCTTGAGCCGCAATCGGCACGCATCGCACTCGCCGCAGGCTGCACCACTGGCCCCATCGGGATCGTAGCACGAGTTCGTCAGCGAAAAATCGACTCCCAGCTCCAGCCCCCGGCAGATAATCTGGGCTTTCGACATGTGAATCAACGGCGTATGGATTTGAATCTGTTGCTTTCCTTCGACGGCGGCCTTCGTCGCCAGATTCGCCATGCGTTCGAAGGCGGCGATGTATTCGGGCCGGCAGTCGGGATACCCGCTGTAATCGATGGCGTTCATTCCGGCGAAAATGTGATTGGCCCCGAGCACCTCGGCCCAAGCGAGGGCAAACGACAGAAAAATGGTATTGCGGGCCGGCACATAAGTGACTGGTATACCAGTTGCCATTTCATCTGCGCTGCGTCCCTTGGGGACGGCGATTTCTGCGGTGAGAGCCGAGCCGCCAAAAGTCCGCAGGTCGAAGTCGATTACGACATGCGCCGAAACCGAGAGCGCCTGGGCGACTCTACGGGCGGAATCAATTTCGATTTCATGTCGCTGGCCATAGCGGAAGGTCAGCGCGAAGGGAATAAACCCCTCGGCGCGGGCGATGGCCAGCGTCGTTGCCGAATCGAGTCCGCCGCTCAACAGAATGACGGCTTTGGCGTTTTTCGGTGCAGAATGTTGTGACATGGAAAAGTTCGTGTCGTGTGAGGTTGCGTCGATTCTGGATTTTAGCGATTCGCCGCGCGACACGGTATCGCGACGGCCCCAATGCACCCGGCAGCCAGCCCGACGGGGCGACGGAGATGGCAGAATGACCAGCTGCCGCTTGCGGCCGCGAGCCACATTGCAGACTGACCGGGCTGAAGTCCATAATGTCGCCAGCTCGCAGATCTGGTTTCTGGTTGTGTTTTTTGAGGAGAGGCTGATGGATCGTTGTCGTGCGATTCTGGTGGGAATTTTGGGGTTGTCAGTTTTCGGGGCGCCAGACCGATCGGGATCGGCCGCTCAGTTCACTCTGGGGAAGCACACGTTCACTCTCCCCGAAGGCTTCGTCATCGAGCCGATTGCCGGGCCTGGGCTGGTCGAGCGACCGATCGTCGCCGATTTCGATGAGCAGGGGCGGCTCTATGTCGCCGACTCGTCGGGCTCGAATGACAATGTCCAGAAACAGCTTGCCGAGAAGCCGCATCGCATTGTGCGACTGGAAGACTCCGACGGTGATGGCCGGTTCGACAAGAGCCACGTGTTCGCCGACAAGATGATGTTTCCCGAAGGGGCGATGTGGCTCGACGGTTCGCTGTACGTGGCCGCCCCGCCCAGCATCTGGAAACTGACCGATACTGACGGCGATGGCGTCGCTGACCGGCGTGAGGAATGGTTCAAGGGCCAGACACTCACCAATTGCGCCAATGACCTGCATGGCCCTTATGCCGGTCCCGATGGCTGGATCTACTGGTGCAAAGGGGCCTTTGGCGAGCAGACTTATGAGCGCCCCGGCAGGCCGCCTTTGGTGACGAGGGCGGCACACATCTTTCGATGCCGGTTAAATGGAACCGGCATCGAGCCGGTGATGACCGGTGGCATGGATAACCCGGTGGGCGTTGTTTTCACACCCGGGGGCGAGCGGATTTTCACAACAACGTTTTTGCAACATCCGGGAGGCGGAAAACGCGACGGGCTCTTGCATGCCGTCTACGGAGGCGTGTTCGGAAAAATCCATGACGTGATTGAAAACCATTCCCAGACCGGCGACGTGCTCCCCGTTCTCTCGCACCTGGGGGCGGCGGCGCCCTGCGGACTTGCACGCTACGAATCAAACATTTTCGGCGAAGAATACCGCGATAATCTTTTCGCCTGTTGTTTCAACATGCACAAGGTGACGCGGCATGTGCTCACCCCCGAGGGCGCCACCTTCAAATCGCAGGACGAGGATTTTCTGGTCTCCGACAACCT
>JAYTRB010000189.1:0-9444 GCA_043746425.1 Planctomycetia bacterium | reverse complement strand
GCCAAGCAGCCCAAGTGGGCTGCACCACTCATTGGACACTTCTTATAATAGCTCGCGGCACACGTTACGCTGGTCGAAATCAATTCGTGTATCGTCCCGGCTGGTCCTGAAAGCCCGGGACTTGTGCAAGTGAAGACCCCCACGACGGGGGTTCCCAAGGCGGCCGCCAGGTGCATCGGTCCCGAGTCGTTTGAGACGACAACATCGACCGCTGCCAGTAAGGCCGACAGTTGCTTGAGCGTCGTCTCGCCTGCCAGATTCAGCACCCGTCGCTGCTGCGCGGCCGTCGTGCCGATGACGCGGGCGGCCAGGGGTCGTTCGCCTGCCGAACCCACGACCACCACCGATCCTTCGAACCGGCGCGCGATTTCGGCAAATTTCTCGGCAGGCCAACGTTTTGTCTGCCAACCCGCACCCGCGTGGATCGCCAAAATCGGTCTGGGAAGGGAGTGCAGAAGGTCGGCAACCCAGCCCCTGTCGGCCGCGGTCGTCGGAATGATCGGTTTTTGGGAATGGTCGTGCAGCCCCAGAGATTCGGCCACGCGCCAGTAGCGGAGATGAGCCGGCACACTGCGACCGGAAGCGGGCAGAATGCAGTTGCAGGCCAGACTCGCCCCTTCGCGCGACATCTCAAGACCCACCCGCAGGGGAGCCCCCGTCGCCAGCGTCATGATGGCCGTCCGCGACAGCCCCTGCAAGTCGAAGACGAGGTCGAATCGGCGGTGTTTCAACTGCTTGAGCAGGCGCCATGATTCCCACCACGACCCGTGTCGATGGAAGGGAATAATGTCGGTCAGATCGGGATGGCCTGTCAAAAGATCGGCAAAGTCGCGGCGAACGACCCACGAGACGGTGGCGGTCGGAAAGCGCCGTCGCAAGACACCCAGCAAGGGGAGCGTTTGAACGACATCTCCGAGCGCACTGGGCTTAATGAGGCAGATGCGCTGCGCATCGACCTCGAGCAATCGTGAGGGGGGAATCCGAAACTGCATGGCGGCGGGATAATATCCCCGTTGCACTCAACGGGGCAAGAGGAAGATGCCGCTCCCAGACTCTGCCAACGCGCCAGTTTATCGTGCCCATCCAAATTGCTTTATGAGAATAAGTTCCTTGACATTTGCAGGTTCACTCGCCAGAGTCTACTTTCCGTTATGGCTGGGGCCTGGCGCGGAATGTGGGATAAGTTCAGGTAAGCGAAATGAATTCGTTCAAATAACCTCGAATGAATTCGAGGCCGAGTACGCCCACAACTCGGAGAAGGAGCTCCAGCCGATGCAGACACATCTGACAGCGCTATTCTTATTTTCAGCCCTGAGTGGCGGCACTCGCGAAACGACGATTTACGACGACTATAAAGAGGCTTGGCGGGCCGGTCGATCGCAGAGCATTCCGGTTCTCGTCATTCTCAACCCCGGCGCCGACACCGAAACTCCGGGCGTCAATCTCGAATTACTGCGGCAAGCCGCCCATCGTCGAACTCTGCTCGCGAACTATGTGGTCGCCGTGATCGACACCTCAACTCCCGAGGGAAAAGTCGTCCACAAGTTGTTCCAGTCGCCCCCGTTGCCGCGCGTTGCTGTGCTCGACAAACAGCAAAAGTGGCAGGTCTACCGCACCAGTCGGGCACTGTCGGCCCAAGATTGGAACCTGGTACTCGAAAAGTATCAAAAGGGAGAGGCGCCCGCCGTTCGCTCAACTGCGGCCGTCTGCCGCACCTGAATGTGACCTTTTCGATTGCCCGTGCGGCAATCTTTATCAGGTTTAGTGAGGCAGGTTGTGCCTGCACTGCGCAAAATGCAAGTCGCCGATTGCGGCTGACCATTCGAATTCGCAGTGTGATTTGCGGCTCCTCCTGCAAGCACACGGCGCCCGAGGCATTGCCTCGCGTGCAACAGACGCGCCACGGTGCATGACATGCGAGTGCTGACGCATCGGCGAAGGCTGTCTGCGTCACCAACAAACTCCCTCTCGTTTCTGCAGCTTCGCCTGAACGGCTTCAACGATGAAAGGGGCACGCAACTCGGCGTGCCCCTTCAAGCACAACGGCAACTCAAGCTTGCAGGGAACAATACGAGATGGCAGACGCCGGCGCTGGCGACTGAGCCTTTCGCAACTTCGACATCGCTTTCTGCGGAATCCTCTGTATTTCGCGGTTTCGCGGCGGTATGATTTTGAGGGCGGAAAGCGTGCATGTTGTCGGGTTGTTGAAACGGCTCTTTTGCACAGCTTTCCCCGTCTCTCGCAATTCGGATTTCCGATTTCGTTCGGTATTTCGGTACGGCCCTTCGTCCTTAATATTGTCTTCTGGAGCTTCTCGTGACTTCCACTCCCGCCACTGATTCCACTCCGCTCGTCTCGCCAGCAATTCCCGCGGGGGCGGGCCAACCTGCCGGGATGGCACCTGCCAAGCCTGCCGTAGTCACTTACGAGCAGTTTGCGCAGCTCGATTTACGGGTAGCCCAAGTGCTCGAGGCACGCGAGCATCCCAACGCAAATAAGCTCCTCTTACTGAAGGTCAAGGTGGGAGAGGTCGAAAAGCAGATCGTGGCCGGCATCCGCGGGCATTATGAGCCGGCGACCCTTGTGGGTCGGCTGATTATCGTCGTCAACAATTTGGCGCCGGCGGTCATTCGGGGAGAAGAGAGCCAAGGGATGCTGTTGGCCGCGTCTGATGCAGCCGCCGTCATGCTCCTGCAGCCTGATAGGCCGATTGCAGACGGTTCACGGGTGAAATGAGGGCAAGTTGGAGTGACGACTGCGATTGGATGCGTCAGCGGTAGATTGCGAGTTTCAGTCTTTCATTCAACTGGCACGCGATTTGCAAATTACATTTTTGAGCTAGAATGAATAGCAGGAAGCTGCAACCCGCGGGAATGGTAGTAGGCTTCAAATTAAAGAGAGTAAAAGACCGTCAAAGTCGTTTTTCCAGTAGAACCCAAGCTGCAGCGCAGCAAAATGATGCGATAATGCAGGTCAGTTGTCAGTCAGCAGCGTCTCATCAGTCGATAGAAAGATCACCAGACCGCAAAATTGATCGCATCAAAATGAATCACGCGATGCATTTTGATCCAATTCGCTAGAAAAGAGTTGGGCGTCAACGCGAATTTTTGGTAGGATGGGTAGATAGCCAGATGAGGGCGGCGTGCGGATTGAAGAGATCGTAACGTCGGCAAGCTAGAAAAATTCGCTGGAATTTAGGGATTTAACACGGCCTTGGGGCCGTAACTACGAGAGAAAGTCACATGATTCAAATTGCAACACTTCGCTCGACGCTGTTGAGTAGAACTGGCCGGCTGACTGTTCTCGGGCTGGTAGCATTTGCGGCTATCCTTCCGCTCGCTGCCAGCGGTGCCGGGAAGCTCCCCTCGAAATCTGCGACATCGAAAGCGGGGCCCTCTACCAAGGCGATATCCAAAGGATCGGCTTCGAGCGTCAAAGAAAAAGAAGAGGGTGCTGCCGACGCCAGTGATGACAGTGCCAAAAGCGACGGTGCCAAGAGCGACGGTGCGAAGAGTGAAAGCAAAGGCTCAGCCCCAGCGGCGGCAGATGAAGTCATCAAGCTGCCAGAGCATGTTTTCTCGACCGGTTACAACGGGTCGTATGTTGAGCTGATTAGCTTCATCAATGAACAGATCCGCGACGGCTGGAAAGATAATGGCGTGCGTCCCTCTGAACCGGCCGATGATGCCGAATGGGTTCGCCGGGTGCATTTGGACATTGCCGGTCATATTCCCGATCTTGATACGGTGCAGAAGTTTCTGGCCGACAAAGATAAGGCGAAGCGGGCCAAGCTGATTGACAAGCTGCTCGATGAAGACACGGGTTATGTCCGCAATTTCACGGCAATCTGGACGAACAATCTCATCGGGCGCGGCACACCGCGCGACATCAACCGCGGTGCATTGCAGAAATTTCTACGAGACGCCTTCGGAAAGAACCGCGGCTGGAACGAGATTGTCAGCGAACTGTTGACGGCCGAGGGAGACAGCGACCAGAACGGCGCTGCGAATTTTCTGCTGTCGCATCTGAATGAAGGGGCGGTTCCGGCGACGGCGATCAGTGCCCGGCTGTTTCTGGGAATGCAGGTGCAATGCACGCAATGCCACAATCATCCCTTCAACGACTGGAAGCAGAATTTCTTTTGGGAATTCAACAGCTTTTTCAAGCAGGCGCGGCGACAGGAGGTTCGCAAGTATAATGAGAAAACCGGACGCATGGATGTCGACCACCTGGAATTGAGCCGCATGGATTTCGGCGGTCCCATTTATTTTGAACGACGCAACGGCCTGATGGAAGTTGCCTACCCGCGATTCAATGGTGTCGACGTCAGCGACGCTGCCGGGGCCGATCGTCGCAAAGAGCTGGCCAAGATCATTACGACGGGCGAGAAGACGCAGGTGGCAGACGCCATGGCGAACCGCATGTGGGGCCACTTCTTCGGATATGGCTTTACCAAGCCGATCGACGACATGGGAGTGGGCGCCCCGTCGCACCCAGTGCTGCTCGATCGCCTGTCGCGAGAGTTCGTCAAGGCGAACTACGACCTGCGACAGTTGATTCGCTGGATCTGTAATTCCGAGGCGTACAACCTCACCAGCCGGTACAACCCCAAGAACAAAAAAGACAAGCAAGACAACCCCGCTGCGGGCGAAATGCCGCTTTTCGGTCATCTGTATCTCAAGTCGATGACAGCCGAACAGCTTTACGACTCGCTGATTGTCGCCACGAATGCCCACAAGTCGGGAAGCGGCAGTTGGGAAAAGGCCGAAGAGACGCGACAGAAATGGATGCAGCAGTTCGTGCAGACGTTCGGAACCGACGAGAATGATGAATCGACCTCATTTGACGGCACGATTCCACAGGCCCTGATGATGATGAACGGCGAGCTGATTCAGAGCGCGCTGAGCGACTCGAAGGGAACTTTGCTGTTCGACGTTCTCAAGGAAAGCGGAGGCTCTCCCGAGAAGATCAAACGCTTGTATCTGGCGACGTTGTCGCGGCCTCCGTCATCGCGAGAGATCAAGAACGCCGATCGCATCATGCACAATGCCGCCAGTCCATTGGAAGCTTTTCAGGATCTGTACTGGGCCCTGTTGAACTCAAATGAGTTCATTATGAATCACTAGTGTCTTGCAGTTAAGAACGTCTGAAAACCGATTTCACCCGACCCAGGTTGCCATCTCCTTTTTCATCGAAGGTGTCTCGCATGTCAAACCCACTTCAAGTTCCGCAAGGAATGTCTCGTCGTCACTTCGTGCAACACCTGGCCATGACCACTTCGGTGATTCCGGGGCTGGCGTTTCTGAATCAACTCGATGCCCATGCGGCTGAAGTCCGCAAGAATCAGAAGGCGTGCATTCTGCTGTGGATGAGTGGTGGTCCGCCGACGATCGACATTTGGGATCTCAAGCCCGAATCGAAGAACGGGGGCGAGTTCAAGCCCATCAGCACTTCGGGCGACCTGCAGATTTCAGAGCACATGCCTTTAACGGCCAAGGTGATGAATAACCTGTCTGTCGTGCGCTCAATGAGCACCCGCGAGGCCGACCATGGCCGCGGCCGGTATTACATGCACACCGGTTACATCCCCAATCCGACTGTGGTGCATCCCACATTCGGGTCAGTCGTCAGTTACGAGCTGGGGTCGAAACGTAAGTTTCTCGAGATTCCTTCGTTTGTATCCATCGGCGGCCCCAGCATGGGCCCCGGATTCCTGGGCATGGCGCATTCGCCGTTTCAGGTCGGCAGTAATGGCGAGATCAAGAATGCTTCGATGCGCGGCGATCTGAGCGATTCGCGGTTTGGTCAGCGGCAGGCGATGCTCAGCGCGATCGAAACCGATTTCATCAAGTCGAATCGCGGCCAATTGCCCGAAGACCACGCGAAAGTTTACGACAAAGCCACGCATCTCATGACGTCGACGCAGATGGAGGCTTTCAAGGTCAATGAAGAGAAGCCCGAAACGGTCGAAATGTACTGCGGAAACGGCGCAAACGCCGCTGGTGGCCGGATGGGAATGGGGGCCCGCAATCCGTTCGGTATGGGATGCCTCATGGCTCGCCGGCTCGTCGAATCGGGCGTGCCATTCGTCGAAGTCGATCTGGGAGGCTGGGACCTGCACCAGGGGGTGTTCAATACGCTCCGCACGCAACGTCTGCCGGTCATCGACCAGGCGATTTACGGCCTGACGACCGACCTCGCGCAGCGGGGGATGCTCAACGACACGACGATCGTGTGGATGGGCGAATTCGGCCGCACGCCGCGCATCAATCAAGACGTTGGCCGCGATCACTGGGCTGCAAGCTGGTCGGTGATGATGGGCGGCGGCGGGTTGCGAGGCGGAATCGCCGTCGGCGAAACCGACAAAGACGGCACGAGTTGCGTCAGCCAGGCCTATACCCCCGGAGACATTTGGGCGACCGTGGCGCATGCCCTGGGAGTTCCGCTCGATACGGTGCATACTTCAAAGAACGGTCGCCCGATGAAAATCGCCAACGGCGGCATCGCGATTAAGGAATTGATCAGCTGATTCTGTTGCGGCGGGCCAATGAGTCGGTTGTGTTTTCAACCCCGCAGGGGCTTTTCCTGCGGGGTTGTCTTCGTTTTGATTCCGCCGCATCGGCGCCATCATCACGAAGTCGGGCGGCGAATAGACCGCTGCGTGCAACATCAGGTTTTCGGCCACTCACGCGCGCGGCGATTCCGCCCGCACCGGTCGCATCATCAGCGAGTCTGTGGCAGCTTCAGGCGATTTGCCTTCAAACAGGACGCGATAAACCTCAGTCGTGATGGGCATTTCAATGCCCTGTTTTTGTGCCAGGCCGTAGACGCTTTTACACGTTGTCACACCCTCGGCAACTCCCTGAATCTCGGCGAGAATCTCAGAGAGGCTGGCCCCCTGCCCAAGTCGCTCGCCCACCCTGCGATTTCGCCCATAGGGGCTGTAGCAGGTGGTGATAAGATCGCCGATGCCCGCCAGGCCGGCGAATGTCGCCGGTTCGGCGCCGAGGGCGACACCGAATCTCGAAATCTCGACGATGCCCCGCGTGAGCAAGGCCGCCTTGGCGTTATCGCCATAGCGCAGCCCATCGCCAATGCCCGCCGCGATGGCGACGACATTCTTAAGGGCCGCGGCCAGTTCAACCCCGACGATGTCGCTGTTGGTGTACACACGAAACCGGTCGGTCGTGAACAGCGCTTGAACAACGCTCAAGAGATTGGGGTTCCTCCCGGCAACGACGACGCTGGCCGGCAGCCGGGAGGCAAATTCTTCCGCGTGACTGGGGCCGCACAGGGCAACGACGTCACGTTCGCCGAGCACCTGCCGGATGATTTCACTGGGCCGCATGAACGTATCGTTTTCGATTCCCTTGATAACGCTGACGACGGGGCACGCGGGAGGGATATGCCTGGCGAGGCTTTCGAGGGCCTGCCGCAGAAAGGCAGTCGGAATAGCGGCGACGAGAAGCTCGGCATTGGCAGCGGCCGCCGCAATGTCGGCCGTGATAGCGATCGCTGGCGGAATGTGGATCCCAGGGAGCAGGCGGCAGTTCTCTCGCGCGCGGGCGATCTCAACCGCCTCGACAGGATTTCGCAGCCACAAGGCCACTTCGCAACCGTTTCGCTCTGACAGCAAAATCGAGCAACCCGTTCCCATAGCACCGCCGCCAAGAACCGTAACCTTGCGGACCATATTCTTCCGATCCTGTGTGTTGCCTGCTGTGGATGCACCAAAGATTTAATTTAAGCGACCATTTCCGACTTCGTGCCGGGCGCGATACAACCGCTGCAATCCTGCCCGTCCGTTTTTTAAGGAATGTCAAGCCGGAAAAGGTATGAATCGTCCATAATTTCCTGAAAGCGTCGACGGTCTGCTTGGCGCAGCGAAACAACGATCTAGAGTTGCTTGCGCGGCCACCTTCGAGGAGTATCGAAATGCAAGAAGTCGTTCAAGCCCCCACCGTACAGAATTTTGCCTCATTCCTTGATCGTCGCCTGCTGGGCGTCGCTCGCAAAGAAGGAGGCGAACGCCGACAGTTCGTTGATTCCCGCCAGACGTTTCGGCCCGAGGTGATTGAGCTGGCCGAGGCGGTCGATCAATACAAACTGCGCCACCGACGGCGATTCATTACTTTCGAAGAGTTGTACGACGTGATGGCCAGCCTGGGATACAGCAAGTGACCAAGCCCCAGGGCCTGGTGAATCCCGGGCCTGGTGCATCGACGGCTTGTTGAATCGAGCCAGTCATTCGCGATCGAGACCGGTGAGCAATTTTTCGATGGCGTCGGCGCGGCTGGCAACTTCATGCGTGCTGCGGCGAATTTCCTCGGCATTGACTGTCGATCGTGGATAGGTGTCGACCACGACGAACTTCAATTGGCCGTCGATCTCGCGAATCGCCACGCTGCCGTGCGGCATTTCTGAATTCAGCCGCAAAGCCGCTTCATAAAAAGCGGGCAGGGCAGCGCAACAGGTGCTGAAGATGAGGAGCAGCCGCTCGGCCGAACCATGAGCGCTGGGCTCGACATCGACTGCCTGACGGCGCCCGCCAGGAAGCTGAACAATAAGTCGGAAGCGTTGCCCCCCCTCGCGCGACCAGCCCACGCGCGGGTCGTCACGAAAAGCCTCGCCCAGCAACGAGTCGAGATCGCGCGCCTGCCCGAGAATCGCCTGCAAGAGCTGCGCCGCCTTGATGCCATCGGGAATTCGGTTCGCCGGGTTCTTGTCGAGCATCAGGTTCAGGCACTCTGCCATTTCGAGCGAAACTTCCGGAACGATTCGGCGGACGTTCGGTAAAGGTTCGTTGATAAGGCACGTCATGAGGCGATTCAGGGTGTCGCCGCTGTACGGGCAACGGCCCGTGAGCATGAGAAAATACGACACGCCCAGAGCGTACACATCGGTGGCCGGTCCGGCGTGGTGTCCTTGAAAGAGTTCGGGCGCCATGAACTGGGGCGTTCCGCACAGTCCGTCGGGCAAACTGACTTCGCCTTCGCGAACGACGCGTTTGGCTAACCCGAAGTCGGCCAGCTTGGGCACTCCGTGCAGCGTCATAAGCACGTTGTCGGGCTTAAGATCGCGATGAATGATTCCCGCCCGATGGGCTTCGGCGAGACCATCGGCGACTCGTGCGGCCAATGCCGTCGCTCGCAAAGGAGAGAGCCGCTGCTCGTCTTCGATCAGCTGCCGCAGCGATCGACCGGGTACGAATTCCATTTCGAGAAAATGGTACCCGCGATCTTCGCCAACATTATGTACGGTGATGACGTTGGGGTGCACCAGCGAGGCGGCGGCCCGACCCTCGTTTCGAAATCGCGAGACGTAGTCAGCGTCATGCGTCGCCAGTTCGGGAAGAAGTATCTTCAGGGCACAGGGCCGCTCAAGATCTCGATGATGGGCGAGGTACACCCGTCCCATGCCCCCCTGCCCAAGAAGGGCGTCGAT
>JAYTRB010000188.1:0-3284 GCA_043746425.1 Planctomycetia bacterium | reverse complement strand
TACGAGCGGTTTGCGATGGGCGTTCTGGCTCATTCCACTGTGGCTGTCGGGGATGGTCCCTGCCTTGGACGAGTGGGGCGATCGCCGCGGATTCCGGGTTTTGTGTCTCTGTTTGCTGGTGATCTCGGTTTTTTCGGCCATTTTTCCCCATAACAACCCCTGGCAGAAGCCGTGGCTGATGAACCTTGTTGCACTTTCGCCGCAAGACGTCCATCGCGGTGGATTGTCGCAAATGATTTCTCATCATTTTGATCGCGGCACGGTGGACTTATGAAAGAAACGCTCGTAACGCTCAGCGGCGCCGCGATCGGCGGCACTTTGGGATTTTTCGCCTATTCGTGGTTACTCACCCAGGGCTACTACGGAATGATTCTTCCCGGAGGGCTGCTTGGAATGGGCGCCGCGTTCGGGCGGCCGCGTTCTGTGGGATTGGCAATCGCGTGCGGTCTGGCGGCTCTTTCACTGGGCCTCTTCGCAGAATGGCATTCCTTCCCGTTCCAGAGGGGCGAATCGTTCACGGATTTTATCTCCCACATTTTCGATAAGGACAAGACAACGATTTTAATGATCTCGATCGGCGGATTGCTTGGATTCTGGATGCCATTCCGTCGCGCAGACGAGGCCAATGGCAGGCACAAAACCGGTGGCAGTCCGAAGGGCTCGGGGTGAAAAAGCGGCAGCCGATTTATCTCCGATTTTAAGACCGACGGGCGAGAAGTCGCCCTGGCTGCTCTGAAGCAACCGGGGGCACTGAGGTAAAACCGCCCGCAATCGATCTGCGTTCGCATTGACTTCTGGTCAGCGACTTATTTACGCTGGAGTGAACCGGAATACTCGAACCGAAGCGGGAATGGCCGAAATGGCAATTAAAAAGACGCGGCTGACATGGACCATTCTGCCTGTGCTAGCCCTGGCGATTACCGGATTACCCTGCCAGTCGGACGAGCGTACGATTCCGGTGCCGCAGCGAGTTGATCGATCGGCGGCAATGCGCCAGACCCCGACGCAGCCGGTGCAGCTTGACTCGCATGGACGGTATCCTTTTGGAATGTACCGCGGCGGCTATCGGTACCCGTTTTCGTACCCGTACTATCGTTACGGCCCGCGACAATACCCGATGAGCACTGGCACCAATGGCCCCTATGCTTCGAATTACGGAGGCTACACCGGCAACCGGAATAGCACGGGAATCTACGGAAGCCAGCCTCTTGCAGATGCTCCGCTCCCCCCTCCTGACGCACCACATCCGCTGACTGACGCACCGCCTCCTCCACCCGATGCCCCCCCCGCACAGCGCCCCAACCAGATTGCCGGCATTGATCCCGAAAACGATGTCGGATCGCAAGTGCATGCGCGGCCGACGCCCAACGCGGCGCAGGGCTATGGCGACCCGGTTCCCTACTTTGGCGGAAATCCCTTTAACCCGACATACGGAAGCGCCCAGCTCTATCGGGCCTTCCCATTCGGATACCACAGCCTCGACATGTGGTTTGGCCACGACCGGCTGATTCGCGGGTTCGGGTATTATCCGAACCAGAACTACAGCTATTTCTATGGCCCGCCCTCTGGCATGGGGTTTTATGGACCGGAGTATGCACCGCAATATTATAACTATAGTCTGCGGAATTTCGGCCCGTATTATCCGGGTGTCGGTGGCATCAATGGCGGAGCGGGGTTTTATCAGGGGTGGTAAGACGGTTCGCGTTGAACGGCACAAGCTCCTGTGGTTGCTCGCCCGAGAGAATCCACTCGCTCAGCAGTTTGCCAGTCGCCGGCGCCAGGAGGACGCCATTGCGGTAGTGGCCCGTAGCGAGAAACAGGTTGTCGAAGCCAGGGGCGCGATCAATGACCGGCAATCCGTCGGGAGTCGCAGGCCGCTGGCCGCACCAGGCGCGCGTAAACGCGGCGTCTTGCAATTTGGGAACAAGCTCGCGGGCCGCATCTGCAAACCGGTCACTCAAGTCGCGGTCGGGAGTCACACTCTCGGATTCCTGCAGGCTGCCACCCGTTATGACTTCGCCCGATCGCAGCTGGAGCAGAATGAACTTGCCTCCCACCGACCCATTTAGCAGCCGTGGCAATGGGTCAGTGCTGATCAACTGCCCGCTCACCGAGCGCAATGGCGGAAGCTCAGTCACACTTTGGCGCAGCCATTCGGCCGTCCAGCCAGTTGCCGAAACCACGAACCGCGGTTCGATCGGGCCCGCGCTCGTATCGACTCTCATGAGCCGCTCGCCATTAGAGATGATCGAGTGGGCCGCCACCCCGATGGTGATGTTCGCGCCCTTTTTGCACGCCGCGCGAGCCAGCGACAGGGCAGCCTTGACGGGGTGAACATGGGCTTCAGATGGGCCATGTAGACCCGAGCGCAGGCCCGGTCTCAGGTTTGGTTCAAGCATGCTGATCTGTTCGGAGTCCACGGCATGTACCGTATAACCCAGATCCTGAAAACTGGCCGCGCATGCGACTGCTGACGGAGAGAATTTCTCGGGATCGACGTTGAGAAATCCGTTGACGCGCCAGTCGAAATCGAAGTCGGGGCATAGCGACAACCGGCCCCATAGATCGCGACTCAGGAATGCAAGTTGTTGAAAGCCGGCGGCGTGCGACGGCCCCTGATCGTTCGGCCAGATTCCGCCGGCGTTGCCGCCGCTGGCTCCCGCGGCGAGCGACTCAGCTTCGACAAGCTGCACGCGGGCCCCACGGTCCGCCAGAAAATACGCTGTCGCCAGGCCGATGATGCCCCCTCCGACCACGAGCACGTCCGGAGTTTTCAGAATTTTTTGTGGCGATTCCCGGTCGAGCTCGCGGCGTTCGGCGGCGGAAAGCGTTGCGAACCAAACCGAATCAAACGGCGGCATACGAATTCCTCAATTCCCGGTCAACGCCCGGCGGGCTTGCTCGACGCGGGCCAAAGCGGCGGCCGCATCGGCAGCCAGTGCCGTGAGATGCCCCATCTTTCGGCCAGGTCGCGGTTGGAGCTTGCCGTAAAGGTGAAGTTTCACATCGGCTAGGGCGCAAACGGCTTGCCAATCGGGTTGCCTTTCGGCCCAGAGATCGCCCAGTAGATTGGCCATCGCCGCTGGGCGAAGCTGCTCGGTCGAACCCAGCGGTAAGCCACAGATGGCCCGTAATTGCTGTTCGAACTGCGACGTGGTGCAGGCATCGATGGTCAGATGTCCCGAATTGTGGGGGCGGGGCGCCAGTTCATTGATGAGCAGCCGGCCGTCGCGGGCAACAAAAAACTCGACGCACAACACGCCGATGCAATTGAGGCTTTCGAG
>JAYTRB010000187.1:0-6515 GCA_043746425.1 Planctomycetia bacterium | reverse complement strand
CCTGCGAAAAAATGATATCTATGGGGTTGGCTGATATCTATGGATCAATTCCCGAGGGTTTCTCATAGAAATCAGGTCGCGGAGGGCTGATATCTATGGGGCGCGGGATGATATCTATGGGGTGAGCGCTGATATGTATGGCGGTGCCGCGTCCTGTTCCCCGATTGGGGCCTGGCGCGGGTGCCGGGCTCAACTTTGCGGGCCAGATCGAATGATTGTTCTTTGACAATTTGATGTTTCTTCGAGTAGACAGACGGCCGCTCCGGTACTGGCAAGTGCCGGAGCGGCGCGTGGGGCCATGCAGCCATGCCCCTTTTCATAAATTTCGGCCTGCATTTCAAAACCACGCCGGGCTTGAAAAGGCGATACGCTTGATGCGTGCCGTTTGGGTAGCACGACTGGGGCGTGGCACGACAGGGGGGTGGCACGACGCGCGCGCGGCCTGTGGCACGGTCGCATCAAAATCGGCCAACCCTTATTGACAACGAAAGTGCGACCACATATCGTTTAAGTGCGAAGCAGACCATCAAACCGGAGACCAGGCCATGCTGAGTATTCTCGCCGATCGGCGCTCGCGCGATTGTGATGGAACGACTCGACGCGACTTTTTGAAAGTCGGTACTCTGGGGGTCGGGGGCTTGGGGCTGCCGTCACTCCTGGCGGCACGGGCACAAGCCGCGGCGAGTGGCCAGCCTGTCAAAGACACGTCGGTGGTCTGGCTCTGGCTGGGTGGCGGCCCGACGCATGTCGAAACGTTCGACCCCAAGATGACGGCGCCCTCTGAGTTTCGAAGCGTGACGGGCGAGGTCTCGACAGTCCTTCCGGGCGTGACCTTGGGCGGAACGTTTCCCGAAATGGCGAAGATCGCCGATAAACTGGCTTTTGTGCGGTCGTTCGCACACCGCAACAGCGGGCATGGTGGCGGAACGCACTGGGTGATGACGGGCTACGATAATCGCCAGGTCGACAATGGCGGCAAGCCGAGCCGCCCCTCTCTGGGAGCGATCGCGGCCAAGGTTCGCGGGGCCAATCATCTCGCGACCGGGATTCCCACTTACGTCCGCATGAACGGAATTCTCGCAGACGGCCCCGCCTTTCTGGGGACGGCCTGCGCTCCGTTCGATCCGCAGGGGCAAGCCCGCAAGAATATGACGCTGGCGACCAAGCTCGAACGCCTCAGTGACCGCCGCGGTCTTCTCCAAAGTCTCGATCGTTTCAAGCGCGACGCCGATTCCACAGGGGTGATGGAAGGCCTCGACGAATTTGAAGAGCAGGCGTTCAATCTGATTCTCGGCGATGCGACCAAAGCCTTCGACCTGGCGAAAGAAGATCCGCGGGTGGTGACGAAGTACGACAAGGGTCTCGGGCAGCAAATGCTCGTCGCGCGCAGGTTGTGCGAGGCCGGCTGCGGATTCGTGACGGTCAATTTCGGCGGCTGGGATATGCACGGCCAGATCAAGACGGCAATGAACAATCGCGGGCCTGCGGTCGATCGGGCCGTTGCCGCCTTTGTCGAAGATGTCGCTCAGCGGGGACTGAGCGAACGAATTCTGCTGGTCGTCACTGGCGAATTCGGCCGCACGCCGCGCGTCAACAAGAACGCCGGCCGCGATCATTGGGCGCCTCTCAGCACGCTGGCCCTGGCCGGCGGCGGCCTGAAGATGGGGCAGATCGTGGGTGAATCGAATGCGAAAGCCGAAGTTCCCAAATCGTCGCCGATTGGTCCGCAAGATCTGATGGCGACGGTCTTCGGCGTTCTGGGAATCGATCCCAAGCTGCAATTCACGAACCTCGCCGGCCGCCCGGTGTATCTGGTCGAAGAGGGGCAGGCGATTCGAGAACTGGTGTAACGCCCCGACGAAGGCGATGCGTCACACGACCACGACCCCTTCAACGGCTGTGAGCTGCGTAAACAGCTCGCTCAAGCGGGCGGTCATGGGGCCCGATTTTCCATCGGCTATGGTTCGGCCATCGACCCGAATGACGGGGGCGAGCTCTCCCATCGTACCGGTACAGAACACTTCGTCGGCCCGATAAACTTCGCTCAGCGACAGATCTTGTTCGCCGCACTTAATGCCATTGTTGCGACACAGATCGAGAACCGTGGCGCGAGTGATTCCCTCGGGACAGGCGACAGTCCGGCTGGTCAGCACGAGGCCGCGATGCACGATGAAGACGTGCGTGGCGTTTGTCTCGGCGACAAAGCCCCGCAGATCGAGCATGAGGGCGTCGTCGGCGCCGGCCTGATTGGCCTCGATTTTCGCCAGAATCGACTGCAGCAGATTGTTGTGATGAATCTTGGGATCAAGACAATCTGGCGGAAACCGCCGCACACTGCTGGTGCAAAGCGTGATGCCGCGGCGGTCATAGACCGGAGGTTTGTGTTCAGCCAGAACAATCAGCGTGGGCCCCGACTGATTCAGCCGCGGATCCATGCCCGAGGTGATTTTGACGCCGCGCGTCAGTGTCAGGCGAATATGCACCCCGTCGCGCATCTGGTTGGCAGCGAGCGTGCGGCGAATTTGCTCGATCATTTCAGCGGGGGTTGGAATGTGCGTAAAGGCCAGGCCCAGGGCCGAATGGCGGAGCCGGTCGAGATGTTCCATGAGCTTGAAAATCCGTCCTTCGTAAAGGCGGAGCCCTTCCCAGACGGCATCGCCCCCCTGCACCACCGAATCGAACGGGCTGATCGCGGCTTCATCGCGATGCGTGAGCCGGCCGTTGATGTTGACGATCAGATGGCGGTTTTTCTCATTGAATTCCTGCTGCATCGTGCCATCCTGAAGTAAGTGCCAGGCCTGTCAGTGTTATTGTCTGTTCACAGCCGCGCGTGTCGCGTGCGTTCGCTGCATGGTGTGTCGTCGCCCGCCAGGCTGCCGTCAGATGTTCTGACACCCGCCGGCGACGACACACCCTTGCCCATGCGCTGTGAAGCCCATGAGCTGTGAATTCGACACACCGTTTTGCGATCATTGAAGGCGATGTTCGTACAGTCGCTCATAGTATTCAAGGCATCGCGCGTAGACATCGGCCAGCCGTTCGGGAACCGCGTCGGGCTTCGGCCGATACGGACGAAATGAAGTTGAGGTTTCAACTTCTTTGTACCAGTGCCGGGCCCAGATGCCGTCAGTCGCGCGCAGGCCCGGCGGCCACGACAGCATGGCGTCGCTGAATTCGATTCTCAACGCATCGCACATCAGGCCCAGCATGCGCCGGGGATTCTGCTGAATGTCTTTGGCGTCAAGAACCGGGGGCGTGCTGCCGGTGCTGGTCTGGACAAGGTCGAAAATCTCGGCCTGCTGGATGAAACCCACGTCTTCCACCGTGGGATCATTGTTCTTGGCGATGTACGAAGTAATGACTTCCTGCGGATGCCGGATCAGAAAACAATTGGTCACGCGGGAAAGCCAGGTACGGTCGATTTCGGAAAGCAGGTGATGGGTCATCTGCTTCTGATAGAAAATCGGCTTCGCGTCGGGAGCCGCCTCGGTGAGCCATTCGACAACCTTGCGCCAGTCCGATTCGTGGTGCGCTATGACTTCTTCGGCCCCGGGATGGGGGAGCCTGGTCACGCGCAGGTAGTTCGCATAGAGGGGCTCGTCGCAGACGAACGTGTCAGAGCGATTGCCCCAGGCGCGCATCATGGCGGTCGAGATATTGCGTGGTCCAGACCAGACGGCGATTCGCAACGGGAATGACTGGGGCATAGTGCGAAAGGCTACAGACTTAAAAAGTTGAATCGGTCGAAGAAGATTCTTTCAGCCGGGTCAGCGGGGCAAGTCGACTGCGAATGAAGCGTTGCTGGCTGTTTGCAGAAGGGGAGCGTACCGTTTCTGAAGGGCCTTGAAAGCGCCGCCGCCGGGGTAGAAGACAAATCCCAGGTAGGCGTCGACCGTGCCGCTGCTCGCCGGAGTGATGAAATTGGCTTCCCCATAGAGGGCCCACCAGTCATTCAGGGGCATCTGCAGGTCGGCCCCATAGACAAACGCATTCTTGACGGCAGGCTGGTCGGGAAGCACGAGGACGAAACGGCCGTGCTCTTTGGCTGAGCCGAGCCAGAG
Source organism: Planctomycetia bacterium (assembly GCA_043746425.1). Taxonomy (GTDB): domain Bacteria; phylum Planctomycetota; class Planctomycetia; order Planctomycetales; family Planctomycetaceae; genus JACQFH01. Next base: position 2,454 of record JAYTRB010000187.1, on the reverse strand, counting down.
CGTCGTCCACGCCGAGTTCGACCACGTGTGCCGCCAGAAAAAATTGGCCTGCGAAATCGGCTTAAGGTTGATGGGCGTCCCCAGGACGCTGCCTGAATCGCCACTGTCGGCGATTGTTCCCCACACTCCCAATTCGTCGGTATCGGTCACTTGATAGCCGGCGCGCCCGCGCCATTGCGAGAGATTAAAATTTCCGTAGTAGCGTTCATAGAGCGAATCGTGAACGAAGTTCCAGTTGAATCCCCAGTCGGTCCGCTGGAACAGGCCGACGGTCGTGAACAATTGCTGGCGGCCGTCATTGACGCCGAGACGATTTAAGACCTGCACAGCATTGTCTGAGAAGTCGATTCCGGCTCCGACCTGAATGCCCAGATGCCACTCTTCGACAAGCACGCGCCCCCAATTGAACGCAAACCGACCTCCCAGGTTGGCGTTAACCCCGAGATCTTGCGGTTGCTTGGAACCGTCGAGTCCGCCGAAGACGCTCAGACCATCAAAAAGGTGGTCGGATGTCGGGACGAAAATCGGACCGTTCAAAGATGAGGTCGGTGCCGCTGGTTGTGAAACGGAATCCGAAACCAGCGGGGGCGGATTGAAATTTGATTCTGGCTGCGGCTGCCACAACGTCTGCCGCGGTTGCTCGGGCGGCAGTGGCGAACTCTCGGACGCTGCCGGCGCAAACACTTCCCGTGGGTCTAACCCGAACCATTGGGCGTGACTGACACGGCCAGAACTGCTCGAGTCGCTCGCGGATTGATCGAAATCGATCGAGCCATCGTCAGCCAGGATCTGACCGCACCAACTGCCCAAGAGCGCAAACACGAGCGCCAGCGCCTGCCCGCATCGTCTTGTCGTTTGGTAACGCCCGCACATGGATTCCGTTCCGATTCAGGCCGTTACGACGGCACCCTGCTCGTTCGCCGGCCCGCAAAGTCGCCCCAGTCTTCCTATTCATCGGAATCGCCACAACCGGAACTTTAGCGAAAACTTAAAGATTCTGCATCAGGCGTTCCAGCTCATCCAGATGGTCGTTGACGCGGCCAATGATTTCCGAACGATCGAGATAGCGCTGGAGTGCCTCGACGCAATCCCGACAAACGGCGGTTCCGACCCCTTCCCTGAGGGTTTCGAGCATTCGTTCGCGCGGCAGTGCATCGCGATAAGGGCGCTTGGCCGAAAGCGCTTCGCACATGTCGGCGACGGCAAGGACACGGGATTCAATGGGAAGTTTGTCAGCTGAAATTCCGCGATGGTAGCCGCGCCCGTCGATGCGCTCATGGTGCGAAGCAGCAATTTCGGTAATCTCATCGAAACCAGGAACGCGTCCCAGAATCTGATGGGTCAGATCGGTATGCTGGCGGACCGCCGTGTATTCCTCGCTAGTCAACCCGCCCGGCTTGTCGAGGATAAGATTTGAAACACCCAACTTGCCGATGTCATGCAATAGCCCGGCACGGTAAACCCGGCTGACTGCATCGGGAGAAAGACCCAGCACGTTGGCCATGCCGACGGCGATTCGCGCCACTCCGTCGGAATGCTGAAACGTCCACTGTGATTTTGCGTCAACGACCTGCGCGAAAGCCCGGGCGATGCGATCGAGTGCGGCCTCATTGGCCATCAAGACCCGATCGGCCGGCTCGATTTGAACGGCCTGGGCCCGCACGTCATGATGGCACACGCGATTCCAGAAGGCTTCCTCGTCGGCAAATGAAGTGACGCAATCGACGAGAGCGGGGTCGAACCATGTGCCCCGGCGTTCACGCGCCATGTCGAGGGCCGCCCGCCGCCCGCCCGCGCAAAAGAAAACATCAATGGATTGCGCCAGGCAGGCGATTCGGCCAAAGAGCGAGATTTCTTCCCACTTCAGTCCATTCGGCTGGCCGCGACCGTCCCAGTGCTCGTCGAGATGCCGAATTGCGGTCGCCGTCTGTTCGGGAAAACCCAATCGACGGCACATCGCGGCTCCCCGTTCACTGCGCATCAGTGCGATTCTTGAAGCCCCACTGGGGCCTTCGAGCGCGACCACGACGCCGCGCAGCGCGCGTTGCAGCGGCGAACCGTCGGGCATGACATTGCGGCTCACAAACTGAAACCGTTCTGACATGCTCTCCCAATCGACGGTCGTCAGGTTCCGTTTCAGACAATGATCGTCGGCTCCAAACAGGTACGACAGCTTCGACGCGGTGCACGAGCCTCCCAGATCTTTCAGGAGCAGGGCGTAATACAAAGCTGAGCAGGCGGTGCTGTCGAGTTTCAACTCTTCGGCGATGCGCATGCCGATGAGGCACGTCCGCACGGCGTGTCCTGCTGGCTGTCCCTCGGCCAGATCGAGAGCGTAAGAGAGTGCCGAGATGACTTCTGAGACCCTGCTCTCGCTTGTGATGTCGCAGTCCAAGTCGGGAAGAGTCGCCTGATCGAACATGCCGTTCCTCATGCCAAGTGAAGGAATGCCCC
>JAYTRB010000186.1:0-4900 GCA_043746425.1 Planctomycetia bacterium | reverse complement strand
GCTCTCAAGAAGGCCCCGCGATCTCTGACCGGCAAGTTTCTGGCAGGGAAGGAAGAAATCTCTATTCCGACCGTCCGCAGATTTGCTGGAAATTCGGTTCCGCCGGGTGGAGGCTGGCTTGAAATCCGTGGGGCGCGGCACCACAACCTGCGGAATGTCGACCTGCGGATTCCACTGGGGACATTGTGCTGCATTACGGGCGTATCGGGTTCGGGGAAAAGTTCGCTGATCGAAGAAACCCTGGCCCGAGCCGTCGCCAAGCACCTGCATAATGCACGCGAGATTTCGGGGCCGTTCGATAAAATCGTCGGGTTGCGCTTCATCAATAAAGTGATCGTCGTCGATCAGCAACCGCTCGGAACGACCCCGGCATCGAACCCGGCCACCTACACCGGGGTCTTCGATTATATCCGCGAACTGTTTGCCCGCTTGCCAGAAGCAAAAGTTCGCGGCTACCGCCCGGGGCGGTTCAGCTTCAATCGGGCAGGGGGGCGTTGTGAGGCCTGCGAGGGGAATGGGCAGAAGTGCATCGAAATGCACTTTCTTCCCGACGTTTGGGTCGAATGCGACGCGTGCCACGGCAAGCGATTCAATGCCGAGACACTGGCCGTATGCTACAAAGGGAAATCGATCGCTGATGTGCTCGAGATGTCGATTGGACAAGCGCTTGAGTTGTTTGACAATATTCCAAAAATTCGAGGAGTGCTGGCGACTCTGTGCGCTGTGGGGCTCGATTATCTCACACTGGGGCAATCGGCAGCGACTCTCTCTGGTGGCGAAGCGCAGCGCGTGAAACTCGCGGCCGAATTGGCGCGCCCCCAGACTGGTCAAACGTTGTACATTCTGGATGAGCCGACGACTGGTCTGCATTTTGACGACATTCGCAAACTGCTGAAGGTTTTGCAGAGCCTGGTCGAACTGGGAAATACCGTGGTCGTCATCGAGCATAATCTCGACGTCATCAAGACGGCCGATTGGATCGTCGATCTCGGGCCTGAAGCAGGAGCAGAGGGGGGTTGGATCGTTGCCGAAGGAACCCCCGAAGAAGTTGTCGCCCGCGCGCAGGCATATCAGACACTGGCCATTGATGCGAAACAGAACGGCAAACGAAAATCCAACAGCGGTCGCGACAGCGCAAGTCCGTCTCTCGCTCTGGAAGCGGGGCTCGGGGCGATGCGCTCATACACCGGCGAACTGCTGGCTCCTCTTCTAGAACGGGGCCGACGCGGCGCGGTCGACGTCTTCGACGCCCGGGCTGTCGCTCAGAAACGTGCCGGCGACCTCGACTTGCGGCAAGTCGGTTCTGACGCGAGAATGCCGTGGCAGGTTGACGGTCTCCGCTGGCATACGGTCGACCGCGTGGGCCACAATGGTCGGCCGCCGGGCTGGGAAGGAGAGGCCTTGGCCGACGTGATTGAGTGCGTTGATCTCAATCGCGGCTTCGCGCCCGTCAATTGGAACGACCGCAGCGTTGTCGAAGTGATCGGAGCAGGTTCGCCTTCGACCTGGTTTCTGCATGCGCTGACGGGCGACGAATGGCTGCTGACCATACGCTTTCGAGTCGGTCGCAATACGTTCGACGAGGACACCTTGGCCAGACAGCTCGATCTTAAATCGCTCGACGAGCTCGACGAGCTCCCTGTTTACGGCCGCGGAAGCCGTGTCCGCGTGAAGAATCTGAAGGGGCCGTGGCAAGAAGTGACCATCACGATCCATTGGCGTCGCGAGATTGACACTCCCGCCTTCCAGTCGTTTCTGGAACAGGCGACGACTTCGTACCTGGCACGTACGCAAGCGGTGCCGCTCAACGTGAACGACCTCACTCCTTGGAAAGTCCTCGGAAAAAAGTGGCATTTGTCGCGAAAAGGTTTCCCCACCAACAAACGCGTCGTGTGGGAAGTAGAGGTTCTTGACCAACTTGCCCAGGCGTTGCAAACCGCAATACCAGGCACACGCGTCGACTGGACGGGCAAACAGGTCGTGTTCTTCCAACAGTCCGATTCTGCGGAACCGTGGGCAAGATTGCACACGAAACGCCGTAGTGGAATCGATCTGACACTTTTCGCGATGCCGGGCCGCTTTCCGCTCGGACGAATCGCTTCGCTCGGCCGCGAACGCGAGATTGTTACAATTGCCGGGAAGCCCGATCAGGTGCAGATCCGTGTCGACGATTCAAGCCAGGTGCGCGACCCGGCATTCGGCCGGTTTCTCGAAGAATACGCCATGGGAATCATGCCTTCTGGGCCCAGCCCCCAGACCCCTTGATTTCCTATTCGCGCTGCGACAAGCTGTCAGCAGGCGGCGACGTTGGCTTCCGCCGCCGCGGATTCCTGAATTTTGAATCGGATCAGCCCCATGTCGAAGTGCTTGACGCTCGCCCTGCTCATATTCTCGCAAACCACTGGCGTGAGAGCGGCCCTTGGCCCGGACGAAGTGGCGATCATCGCCGTCCGAACCAGCAAGCAGTCGCGCGAGCTGGCCGAGTATTATGCAGAGGCGCGGGCGATTCCCAAATCGCAAATTTGCGTCATCGACTGTCCCCTGGGTGAAACGCTCTCTCGCCGCGATTGGGAGGCCAAGGTGCGGCCTGCGATCCGCAACTGGCTCGTCTCGAATAATCTTGACCAGAAGATTCGTTGCCTGGTGACCGTTTGGGACGTGCCTCTGAAAATCGGTGCGATCGATGCCGCCAATCCGGTGCTCGTCGGCTTGAAGACCAATTTCGAGACTCAGCGTCTCGCCCGCCAGAAGCAGATCATCGGGCTGGCAGGCGAAATCGACAGACTGTTGGTGGCAAAGCTGCTCCTTGAAAGAAAATTTCCGAAACCCGAAGCGCCTCAGAAAGAGTATTCGGACTTATTGGAAGAGGCTCTCAAGCGGGCACAGGGACGGATTCGCGAGGCGAAAGACGAAGCTGCGGCAGCGCACGCAGCGCAGCAACTTGAGCAACTGTATCTCCGCGGAGGAGGCCTGTCAGCGGTGCTTCGAGCGGCGCAGGCAAAGATCACGGCGAATGCCCCTGCCAATCCCGAAATGGTGCGCGCTTTCGATATTCGTCAGGGAGAGCTTGCCGGGCTCCGCGCGGGCGAGAATGCCCTGGCTGGCGTCTTGGAAAGTCCTTCGCGCGACCTGCAGATTCTGGGGCTGTTGCAACAAACCGACGGATTGTTAGGGGCCTTATCCTGGATTGAGCAGCAACAGGAATTGTGGACGAAGAACGAGACGCATGCCAGCTTCGATAATGAGCTGTCGCTTGTCTTGTGGATGGAACATCCGCTCTTGCGCTGGCAGAACAATGTATGGCTTTACACCTTTGAGCCTTCGGTGCGCGAGATGCTTCCCACAACCATGATGGTGGCGCGGCTCGAAGCGCCGACGTTCGAGTTGACGAAGCAACTCATCAACACCGGAATCACCGTTGAGAATGAGGGGTTGGCAGGCAAGTTCTATCTCGACGCCCGTGGGCTGCAGGCGGAGAAGAATCCTGGCAGCTATGGCGACTATGATCAGAACCTGCGCGACCTGGGGGCGTGGCTGAAAGAGAATACGAAGCTGGAAGTGATTGTCGATAACGAAGGAAAGCTGTTTCAGGCGGGGGAGTGTCCGGGTGCCGCGCTTTACTGTGGCTGGTATTCACTGGCCAATTATGTCGATGCATTCTCCTGGAAGCCAGGCTCAGTGGCATATCATATCGCCAGCAGCGAAGCCGACACACTGCGCAAGCCGGGCAGCAACGTGTGGTGCAAGAAGATGCTCGAGCGAGGAGTGTGCGGAACGCTAGGCCCGGTTTACGAGCCATATCTGTCGGCCTTTCCGCGGCCGCTCGATTTTTTCACGCTGCTGTTGTCGGGAAAGCTGCCACTGGGTGAGGTTTACGCCCGCACGAATCCCTATACATCATGGGTGATGGTACTGGTGGGAGATCCGCTGTATAATCCATTTAAGAATGCACCACAGATTACTCGCGACAAATTGCCCGATACCGTTAGATTTCTGTTGGATTCAGAACCCTGAATCCGTCGGTAAGAACCATGGGCTGCTGCGACCTTCTACCGCAAGTATTTGCACTGCGGCTTGTTCGCGCGAGCGCAAGAAATGATTCAAGCCTCTCCATAATCCAGATCGACTCGACTATTTCATTTTTTCTGGAGACATCTCGCGATGAGTGAAAGCGATCGGCAGCCGTGTCCCGTTTGCGGAGAGATGATCCTGGTGGGCGCGAAAGTGTGCCGGTTCTGCGGCGAAAAGTTTGCCCCGTCGCCATCAGACGACAACAAGAATGAAGGAGATGCCACCGGCGGCCTGATTCCCTATAAGAATCCCCCAGCACTTATCGCCTATTATTGCGGCATTTTCTCGCTCATTGCCTGCATCCCCTTCCTCTTTCCATTGCCGATTGTCGCCCTCGTACTTGGCATCAAAGGCTTGAAGAAGGCGAAGGCTGAGCCGCAGGTCAAAGGTAAGGTACATGCCTGGATCGGCATCGTATGCGGCGTCATCTTCGGGGTGATCGGCATTATCATGACGATCGCTGCGATCATCGGGATTATCGCCTCGCTGCAGGAACGCCATTGACCGTTCTCGACCCATTTCGTGATGAGCGATTGCCGAAACTGGTGGCTGATTTGATGTTTCTGCTGGCGATCGCCGTCGAATGACCGCAGGCCATTGCGCTTTAAGAACGTGTCAGCTCATGGCTGTTTTCCGGATGTCAATCGGAGCCGCGACTTACTGCGGAAGTCGATGACACTGATGCCAGATACCACCCTCTGCCAGCCGGACTTGCATTCATTCGAAATCTGGATCCGGCCTTCATTGTTGACGAGAAACCGGGAACGCAGTTGCGCCAACAGTATGTTTCGGGCCGTCGTGAGTCTTCGCAGATGAGAGGCAGTCCCAG
>JAYTRB010000185.1:0-1861 GCA_043746425.1 Planctomycetia bacterium | reverse complement strand
CCATGTGATCGGTTCGGGAGTGCGGGGGCGCACGTACCTCATCGATCGCGAGGGGCAATTCTTTGCCTCCCCCATCACCTGGTACACGAAAGACCATCGCTGGGACTTAGCGCCAGGATACCCTCCTGAGAATCATTTGCGGTTCGAGCGTCTTGTCCAGGAAGAATGCCTGTTTTGCCATTCTGGACGGACATCCCCTGCGCAACCGGCAGCAGCGCGGTATGCCGAGCCTCCCTTTCGCGAAGAGGCTATTGGTTGTGAACGCTGTCACGGACCTGGGCACAAACATGTCGATGATCAGCTTGCGGGGCGAACGGAGTCACAGAACAATGCCACAATCGTCAACCCCGCGCGACTTGCCTCAGATCGTCGCGACAGTGTCTGCAACCAATGCCATCTGCACGGAGAAATTCGGATTCCCCGACAGGGTAAGCAATTGGCCGATTTCAGACCGGGTCAACGGCTGGACGAGGTGTTGTGTGTATTTGTCAGGGCGGCCCCGCCCGACGAACGAGGAACGCTGCGAGCCATCAGCCAGGTCGAACAGATGCAGGCCAGCACGTGTTTCATTCAAAGCCAGTGCGCCCTCGGGTGTATCTCCTGCCATGATCCGCACCGGGTACCGCAACCCGCCGAACGCGACGGGTACTTTCTGAAAAAATGTCTGAATTGCCACGCCGATCGTGGTTGTTCGCTGCCTGAAATCGAGCGGCATTCTGCGCCCGCTAACGACTCGTGCATTTATTGTCACATGCCCCAGACGGCTGCGGGAGGGATTCCGCATGCTGCGCAAACCGACCATCGTGTGCAGCGACGACCGTCTAAGGTTGCCAGCTCGCAACTCGATCTCGAGCGACTCGTTTTTTTCGACGGTGGCGACCAGCAGTTGCCGGAATGGGAACAGGCGCGGGCCCGCGGAATCATGCTTCTCGATCTGGGAAGCGACCGACCAGATCGGGTCCGTATCGCGGCAGAGGCCGAGAAATTGTTGCGCACTGCGCTGGCCCACATGCCGAATGACTTAGAGACGCTGCAAAGTCTGGGCACGGCCTGCCTGCGGCAATCGCGACAACGCGAGGCACTTGAAATCTGGGAGAACATTCTCGAGCGACAACCTGATGCGATCGGAATTCTGCTAAAACATGCCGTTCTCTGCCAGGCGATTGGCGAAGTAGATAGAGCGGCGCAGTCGCTTGAACGGCTCACTCGATTAAGCCCGTGGCAGGCCGAATATCATGGCCGTTACGCCGAACTGCTGGCCCAGACTGGCAATTGGGACCGGGCGATTGTCGAAGCCGAACGCGCAGTCGAGCTTGACCCGACGCAAATTGCCAATCGGGAACTGCTGATCTTCGCCTGCGAGCGAGTCGGGCGGCTTAGTGAAAGTCGTCGGCAGCGAGACATCCTGCAAAAGATTCAGACGGCGATCTCTCATTGACACGTTCTGCGGCGGCGACCTATTCTGAATGAAGGCCTTCGCGCCGGCTGGTCTGCGCAATTATTTCTCCTGGTGGTTTTGTGGTATTTCGAGCTGAGACAGCCTTGAATCGTCGCGCAGTCATGGTATTCCTCTTCGTGGCGGCAGCCGTCGCTGCGGCGATTGTCGTCTGGCAGAAGGCGGCACAAAACTCGGCGTTGCCCCGGGTTGACGATCGGGCCGCCAAGCATTCAGAACGTCCGGCTGACCCGCTGTTCGAAAACGTGACTGAAAGCGTCGGGCTGCGTTTCATTCACGATCCGGGAAGCATCAACCTGTACCAGGTTCCACAGGTGACAGGCTCCGGTTGTGCGATGTTTGACTTTGATCAGGATGGCGATATCGACGTTTTGTTCGTCAATCAGGCTGGCGGAGCTGGCTTCG
>JAYTRB010000184.1:0-8607 GCA_043746425.1 Planctomycetia bacterium | reverse complement strand
GTCGAAAGCGGAGTGACCGTCAATACTCAGGGAAACCAGCTGATCGCCTCGGCGGCCAGTGTTAATTTGCTCGGGTCGATCAACTCTTCGGGGGGGGCGGTGATCATTTCCGCGACGCCGGCCTCAGGCGCGGGACCGAACTTTGGCGCGATCTTCATGGCAGATGGGGCAGTCATCGACGCCGGCTCGGGACCAATTGTGCTGACGGCGAAGAACGACATTACGCTGGGGCGGTTGGTGACCACGAAGACTGGCCCTGTTTCGGTGTCGGTTGCGACCAGTAAGGGCGCTATCATCAACGGCGGCAACACCGCAGGAGAAAACGTCACAGCGGCTGCCTTGGAATTGGAAGCCGCAACTGGTATCGGAAGCGCCGTGCCGTTACAGACGGCGGTCAGCAAACTGGTGTCAGTGAATTCGACCTCGGGAAATGTGCAGATTGCCAATAACGCGGGAGGGCTGCTGACGATCGGTACTGTCGGCAATGAAAGCGGCGTGCATAATGCCGGCGGTGGTTCAATCAGTCTCGAAAACGTTGGCCCTGTCAATGTCGGCCAGGATGTGCTGGATGTGGGCGGGGGCGACATCACGATCGGCGCTGCGAACAGTGGCGACCTGACGGTCAACGCACATATCCGGGCCACTGGCGGAAATGGGAATATTTTTCTCAATGCTGGCGAAAACCTGCACGTCGCGAATGTGGCTGCCGGTCCGCAAATCGAAACGCAGGGGAGCGGCCAAATCATCGGCGTGGCGCAGAGTCTGGTCGTTTTTGATCCCGGAATACTGATTCAGTCGGGGGTCGGAGCCATCACTGCCTTGTCGCCCACCTTGTCAAACGTCGCCCTGCCAGAGCTCACGGCGCAGGGAAACGCCATCGTGACCGGGATGTTCGGCGAACCTGGTGCAAATAACTTTACGGTGATTGTCAACTGGTCCGACGGCACACCCGACAGCAGGCAGCAGTTCCTCAATACGAGTTCCGGCAGCTTTTCTTTTACGCACCATTACGTCAGCAATCCGAACCCATTGAATCAGGCACAGCCAATTCCTGTGATCGTCACGATCTTCGACGACCCGAACAGTACGTTTATAGGGCTGCAGCAACCGCCGGTATCGCTTAAGATTAATGCAACTGATACACAAACTACGGCCAATGGATCGCAGTCTGTGCAGACGCAGACCACGATTCCCGGGACTGGTATCGAATTCCTGAATATCGCGCAAGTCGCGATTGTCATTTCGTCGTTGCAGTATACTCCGCCAAACACCTTGGCACTCTCGCCGGTCATTCGAGTGCCGCAGGTGATTCAAACGTCCGGGGTCGAAGAGACGGTCCATGTTTTTGAATCGACGAACGTCGAGGAACGCCAGGTCGTTCTGCGAGTTCTCGACGCCAACGGTAATGTGCTGGAATCGGTGACGATGGATGAAGCGGTTCTCGACGACCTGCCGAAACTCTTCGGACAACTTCCCGACGGGCACTATGAGGTCTACCTCAAGGAACCGGGCGAAGTGCAACTGCGCCTGCTGCTCGACATCACATTGCGCGGCGGAAAGCCCACCGACGAAGGCGAGGCAGAACAGGACAAGCCTCCCGCTGGTGATGCGCCCGCTGTCGACGGCCTTGAGGCACCCACGTCCGGTATTCTGCCAAAGGCGGCCGATCAGAATTGGCTCACCTTCGAAGGTTCGACGTTCGAGAATGGTTCGCCGGCCTGGGTGGCGGCGCGCATCGTTCGGGCTCTTTTGATAACAAATGTTGTTCCAACGCATGAAGTCGAGCCACAAGTTGCCGCTTCGGATGAATTGTTTGCGGTCGCTGCCCAGTCGGAATCGTGCGAGACCGATTCTGACGGACGCGCAGCGGCAATTCTGGCGGGGAGCGCTTGCGTCGCTTCGGTCGCAAGAGGCAACTGGGAATGTCGGGTTGATGCTGCCCTGGCCGAGGCTGATTCCGCAGCATTGTCGAAAGCGGCGCGATTGGCGCGGCGCGTACAGCGTCCGCTGGCACGCCGTCTGGTGTCGCGGCGGCGAGGGAGATGATGCCGTCCGAACGCGTTTCGTGCGTGATGCTGTCTGAAATCACGTTAGAGAATGAATTGCAGGGCGTTTGCCGTGGATTGGAAGAGGTCTGTCGGCTGTTCCGGGAATGGACGAGGCAAGAGAGTTCAGGAGCGCCACCATGCTGAATTGCCCATTCTGCCAGGCCGATCTTGCGCGGTTCGATGAATTTCCCGCGAACTGCCCGAGTTGCAGCAAGAGTTTGATGTTCTCCGACGAGGGCCGTGCCAGCGTACAGCTACTTTCCGACAGCATGCAGCCACCGAGTCGAGAATTAGACGCCACGATTGAATCGCTTGATTCGTTAGAGGCGGCGCCACCGCGACCGGACGCAACTCTGGCCGAGTCTGACGATATCAAGTTGTCGAAAACCTTCGTTTCAGACGAATGGGATGATGCGTCTGGCGGGCAGACGGTGCCGTCAATAGAAGACCTCAATTCGAGAGAAGACGCCGATCTCGTGGCGCGTTCATCGCCCTCAGATGTCGGTGGCACAATCGAAGCTGATTCGGTCGTCGATTCTGCTGTGGATGATGCAGTCGATAAGACGTTACAGTCGGAGGAATTTGCCCTCGATGATGTAGTGCCCGGCGGCAATGTCGCCGACAGAACCGTTGGGTCAGAACAGTGGGAAAACGAAGTCGGCCACTCCTTGCCGAAGAGGCTGCATGCCGACGCGATTCCGCAGGACGCCATCAAAACGATGCAGACGATGTGGTCGGAGGCTTTTCAGGGACGAACGACCCCCGGCATGACGGTTAAGGGCAAATCATTTGGAGTCGATGGCGGAAAATCGACGCTCGTCATTAAAGAGCGCAGTCTGTGTTCGCCAGGCGAGCAGAATCCGGCCGGCATCGCTCCCGAGTACGAGCTGATCAAAGTGCTGGGCGAGGGCGGGATGGGGGTGGTGTATGATGCCAAGCAGATGTCGGTCGACCGTTCGGTGGCTGTCAAGATGCTGAAGCCGAAGACGGCCGGAGACGAAAAGCAACGGCAGAAGTTTCTGGCCGAGGCCGTCGTCACCGGCGAACTTGACCACCCAAACATTGTACCGATCTATGACGTCGGGACGAGCGAACGGGGCCTGCTTTTCTATTCGATGAAAAAGGTCAAAGGCATTCCCTGGATGAAACTCATCCAGCAGAAGTCGATTCCCGAAAATCTGGATACGCTGATGAAGGTCGCAGACGCCGTGGCGTTTGCTCATTCCCGCGGAGTGATTCACCGCGACCTTAAACCCGAAAACGTAATGATCGGCGACTTCGGAGAGGTTCTGGTGATGGACTGGGGGCTGGCGCTGCCGGCGCCCGGCTACAACAAGAGCGACACGATTTCTCCGGCCCACAGCATGGGAGGCACCCCGGCATACATGGCTCCTGAAATGGCCTCAGGTCCGCTTGAAAAGATATCATTTTCAAGCGACGTCTACCTGCTGGGCGCCATTCTCTATGAGATTCTAACTGGCCGCGCGCCCCATACCGGCAAAAATACGATGCAGTGTCTCTTCGCCGCGGCCAAAAACGAAATTCGACCGGCCGAAAAAAAAGGCGAATTGATGGACATCGCCCTCAAGGCGATGGCCACCGACCCCAAGTTGCGGCATCAGGATGTGCGCGCGTTTCAGGATGCGATTCGGGAGTACCGCACGCATATCGAGAGCATTGCTCTTTCGACGAGCGCCGCCGAAGAGTTGGCGCGGGCCGAAAAGCTGGACGACTATCAGGCGTACTCCCGCGCCATGTTCGGGTTTAGCGAAGCCCTCAAGCAATGGGATGAGAATCCGCGCGCAAAGGCCGGGCTTTCTGATGCGAGACTCAAATATGCGGCCAGCGCTCTGCGAAAGGGAGACTACGATCTGGGGATCTCACTGCTCGATCAGGCCGTTCCTGAGCACCATAATCTGCACGTGCTGCTGAAAGCTGCGCAGACCGAGCGCGATGCGCGGCAGCAACGGCTGAAATTTTTGAATCGTGCGGCCAAGACGCTGGTGGCGATGGTTATCGTCGGCGGAACCGTCGCGTTCTTCTGGATCAAGGGAGAACGTGATCGGGCCGATGAAGAAAGAGAAAAGGCCGTCGTGGCCAACAACCGAGCCCAGATTGAACGTGACAATGCCTTTGCCGCTAAGGCCGCGGCCGACATTGCGCGGCAGCAAGAGGCCCTGGCCAAGACTCGGGCTTTGCAGCAAAAAGAGATCGCCCAACAACAGGAACAGCGCGCGAATAAAGCCCGCGACAAGGCCCTGGCCGAAGAGGAGAAAGCCAGAATCGCCCAGGGTGAGGCCGAAGACGCCAGACACAAGGAGGAATATGAAGCCTACATCGCCCGCATCGGGCTGGCCGCCGCCAAGATCGATGAAAATGCTTTCGACAGCGCCCGTGAGTTGTTAAGAGGTTGCAAAAGTGAGTTGCAGAATTGGGAATGGGGCCGCCTCATGTATTTGTGCGACCTCTCTGGGCGCAGCGTTGACGCCAAGGCCCCCATTGATGCGGTGGCTTTTTCGGCCGACGGCACGCGCTTCATCACGGGTGGCTGGAATGGAAGTGCACAGATCTGGGAAACGGCCACGCGAAAGCCGCTGTTGACCATTCCTTATAACGGATTGTACGTCCACGCGGTCGCGTTTTCGCCCGATGGAAAGTACGTGGCGCTGGGGGGCAACGATAAACGTGGTTTCATTCGGGTTTGTGACGCTCAGACTGGCGAAGTGTTGAAGACATCGGCCGACTTCGCCGGTCACAAAGATGCCGTGCTTTCGGTCGCTTTCTCGCACGACGGAAAAAAACTGCTGACAGCCTCGTACGACAAAACGGCTTGCCTGTGGGACGTCGAATCGGGCCGGCAGATCCTCGAGCTGAACGGGCATAGCTGGTGGGTCTGGTCGGCGGCTTTCGCCCCCGACGAACAATCGATCGTCACTGCCAGTCAGGATGGATCGGCAGCCTTGTGGAACGCCACCACCGGTGAGCGACTGAAACAATTTCTGGGTCATGAGGGGCCTGTCTACTCGGCGGCCTTTTCTCCCGACGGCAAGCAGGTTGTCAGCGGCGGATACGACACCCGTGTGCTGCTGTGGCGACCCACGGAATTGGAGAAATTTGATTTCGCAAAAGTTGCATCTGGAAAAGAACTTGATCGCGTACGCTTCAGGGCCCTTGACGGGCACGGCGGGCCCGTGCGTTCGGTCAGTTTCTCTGCCGATGGAACGCTCGTCCTTTCGGGCAGTCACGACAATACCGTCAAGGTCTGGGATCGCGCATCGGGCCGCACTGTCAACACGTTTCGCGGGCACGACAGTTGGGTGCGGTCGTGCAAATTTTCTCCTGACGGACGTACGGTTGTTTCGGCCGGAAAGGACCATCGCGCTACCCTCTGGACCACGGCCGAGTACGAGGAAGTGCGGCTCTTGCAGGGATTCGTACTCGACGCGCACCGCGATGCAGTTTTGTCGGCCGCCTTCAATCGTGACGGGCAGAAGATCGTAACCGCCAGCCGCGACCGTTCGGCCAAGACGTGGGATCTCGCCACTGGTCGCGAACTTCAGACTTTCGAAGAAGGGCACCGGTTTCTGGCATCAAACGCTGCCTTCTTTCCTGACGGAAAGCGCCTGCTCACGGCGGCGGCCGATAATACCGTTCGCTTCTGGGACATGACGACCGGCACTGAGCTGGCGGTTCTCAAGAATACGGGGCGCAGTGCCGCGCTGGCGCTGTCGCATGACGGCAAATTCATTCTTACCGGCAGTGGAGAAAATAAAGGAACCGAGCAGCGCCCCGAACGCACGGCGCGATTGTGGGATGTTAAGTCACGCGAACTTGTCGCAGAATTGGCCGGTCACACGGCCGAGGTGACGGCCGTCGCATTTTCGAGCGATGACAAATGGTTCTTCACGGGCGATTCCAAAGGTCGGGGAATCCTCTGGAATTCTGCCACGCGCGAGCCCCAGCGACGATTAAAATCGCACACGGGAAAGATCACGGGCGCGGCATTTTTACCTGACGGCTCACGCATCTTGACGGCGAGCAACGACAATACCGTGGCGCAATGGGACGTCGCCACCGGCGAAGAACTTGCGCCGCTCATCCTGAAGCATCCCGACGCCGTGGTCTCAATGGCACTCGTTCCCGAGAGCCGTCAGGTGCTGACCTGCTGTGCCGATCGATCGGTCCGATTGTGGGACATCAACACCGCGCAGCCCGTGGGCACGTTGCCGGTCGATGAGGAGACCAACATCGTTGCCGTATCGCCTGACGGGCGGCTGGCACTGACAGTGCATTCGAAATCCCGAACGGCGCGGCTGTGGGAGCTTGCTCTGCGGCGCGAGATTAAGGCTCCACAGAGAGATGGGGTGGGCGCGTTTCTCGAAGTGAAGCGCACCAGAAGTATGTTGTGGACTGCCGCTTTTTCACCCGACGGCAATTCAATTCTTACCGTGGGGGGCAGCGACGCACGATTGTGGGACGTGCAAAAGGGAATCGAGCGGATGAGTTTCAGCCCCAATGGCATCGTTGCTTCAGCTGGTTTTTCGCCCGATGGCAGTCGAATCGTGACTGGCAGCTGGGACAACGCGGCCCGTGTCTGGGATGTCGCCACGGGAAATGCAGTTCTCAAACTCGAAGGCCATGAAGGCTCTGTCAACGGCGCCACCTATTCGCCGGATGGCAGCTTGATCGTCACGGCCAGCGACGACTCGACGGCCATCCTCTGGGATGCCGAGAGGGGGACGATCGTCCGCACCTTGCGGGGACATACCGACCGCCTGCAGTCGGCCGTGTTTTCGCCCGCTGGCACGCAGATTTTGACGGCCGCGCATGATAAGACGGCCCGCTTGTGGGATGCCGCGACGGGTGAACCGCGCGGGCAATTTGCAGGACACGAATGGGCCGTTCTCTGTGCCGCCTTTTCGCCCGATGGAAAAAAAGTAATCACCGGCAGTGAAGACAATTCAGCGAGAATCTGGGAGACAGCGACGCAGAAGTTGCTCTTGCGGCTGGAAGGCCACACGGCGCCCGTTGCATCGGTAACATTTCTGCCCGACGAGCACCATCCCCAGGCGACGCGAGTCTTAACCGGCAGTCGCGACAACACGGCCAAGCTCTGGGACGCGGAGCATGGCAGTGGCAACGATGCACGGGCCAAAGAGATTCTTACCCTCAAGCGGCATTCGCAGGAAGTAACCTGTGTTAGTGCATCGCCGAATGGACGTTTCGTTGTCACCAGCAGCCGCGATGGCACGGCGATCGTCTGGCTCGCCACCGATTGGACAAAAAAGCCACCGGGCCTCGCCCGCCGCAACGATTAGGATGGCCTCGCGACATAATATGGCACTTCAATCGAGTTTCTTCGCGCGGCGACCTGCTGGACGTCAGCCGAGTGTGATCGCGTCGCTGCGGACCGATGAATTGACTCGCAGGTGGAGGAAATCAGTATTACTTCGACCAGGTGCAAGCCAAGATGTACTACGGCGCGACGGCATCGGACGCCAATCCGGTGAACGTGGCCGACGTCACTACGGGAACGCTGATCGTCTTCGGGAGTTCGCCGACCGGATCCTTCCAATTCGTGAAAGCAAACAGTAACGAGGTTCCTGATGTGTATTGCGATGCCACACCAGCTGGCGATTCGAACAATCGACTTGTCGTGTGGTGCCACTATGCGGCATTGAATACGAACAGCGGCTGGGATAAAAGCGCGGAAATCACAGTCAGCGGCGTGGCCAGCACACTGAATCAATGCGGAGAATCGTAATGAGGCCCGCGTGTTCGGCCCTGCCAGGGCGACGAGCACGGTCTTTTGAGCCACATACTTCGGGCGTCGCCTGGAGTTGACATCCTATGGTCAATCGGGCCGCGATGGCTGGGTCAAATGCACAAAAAAGCACGCCGGCTGCCTACGAGCAGCCGGCGTGCTTAATGACACGTCTGTAGCGCCTCGAACTCGCCTGAGGGCGTCCATCAAGGCTAAGGTCAGGCCCGGATTGCCTTATATACCGGCCCCCACGTCGCGATGTTGCGAGGCTGCGGTCGGGGGGCGGGTAGGAGTGATGCCGACGTTGCGCAGCAGTTCTTTCGTCCGCAATTCGAGCTTGTAGACGTCGTCCTTCCAGTAATCGAGCCGGCCCCATTGGCGGACACGGCTGTCGGCGGCCCACAAGGCCGTTTCGAGAGACCCCACCTGACGCACATCGCGAGTTTTCGTTTCATAGCCGTACTCGGCGAGCAGATCGCCATTGATACGATCGAAGGCCAACTGCTGCTTTGGGGAGAGAGCTGTTTTCCATTTATTGAAGTTTGTGGATTTCAACTCTGCCCGGGCTTCGGCCTCGATGTGCTCGAGCAAGCGGCCATCACCTTCGTCGACCTTGAGGAAGGTGAGCATTTTCGCAAACGTCTCGCCCGGCTGCGTGAGCAGGTCTTCGTAGCGGAATTCGAGAAAATGGCTGGCGTCAATCGTCTTCGAGAATTCACGAACCCGCTCGACGGCGTCCCGCCATTCGAGGGCGGCTGTTACAATGTTCTTGGCGCCCCAGAACCGATCGAAGAC
>JAYTRB010000183.1:0-4355 GCA_043746425.1 Planctomycetia bacterium | reverse complement strand
ATGATCGGTGTGTGTGTCGTGTCGCTCGCGGCTTCTGGCGTCATCTACTGGGTTCGCACGCAAAAGAACAGCGAGGCTGCTGCGTGGCGTGAGGTTTCGACGGCGCTCGCCACTAATAAGGCTGAAGATTTCAACGACGTCTGGGCCGAGCATAAGGGAACAACGACCGGCCTGTGGGCTCGCGTTCACGAGGGAGAACGCCGTCTGGGCCTGGGAGTTCAAGAGCTGTTTCGCAATGTCGAAGCCGGCCGCGAAGAACTGAAGAAGGCGCAAAATGCCTTTCAAACGGTGGTCGACGATCGGCATGCCCCGGCGGAAGTTCGCGAACGAGGTTTAATCGGGCTGGGGCGGACGCTGGAATCGCTGTCGGAAGGAAATGAAGGCGAAGCCGTCAAGACCTACGAGATGCTCGTCAAAGAGTTTCCCGAGTCGCTGTATAAGAATGATGCACAAGAACGAATCGTTGCCCTCAACAAAGGCAGCGGCCAAGAATTCTACGCCTGGTTCGCCAAATACCAGCGCCCCAAGGCCATCGAAAAGAGCCCCCACGACAAGTTTGGAGCGGGGCTTGAGGAAGACACTGAAAAGACGATCGAAGAGATTAAAAAGCTGCACCGAATTTCTGAACGCAGCGGCGGGAAGCCGGCCGACGAAGACTCTGAGTCGCCCGAATTGCCCGAAACGGGAAAGACCAAGGGTCAAGGTGAAGAAACCGACGAAGCGGCGCCGGGCGTCAAGGACGATAAGGCGGCCAAGAAAGATTCAGAAGGCGACCAACCTGAGGCCGATTCAAAGCCCGAGGCAGAACCGAAACCAGACCCCGTCTCCAAACCTGAATCGACTCCCGAAGCCGACGAAAAGGCTTCGCCCGAGTAATCTGCGGCTGTTCTCGTTTCGTGCGGCGCTGGGCCGCCCAAAGGACGCGGCGTCGAAATGAACGACGAGCTGTCGGCTCATCCGGTCGTCATTACCGTCGAAGCCCGGGCTCACGGCTGGCGGGTCGATCACTACCTCGCGCGGCTCTATCCGAATTACAGCCGCGCGCTGTTTCAAAAGGCGATTGCCCAAGAGGCCGTTTTAGTGAACGGGCTCCCCGTCAAGTCGAGCCGGCGGCTGCGCGTGAACGATCTGTTGTCGGCGCGGCTGCCAGAGGTCGCCGACCAGACGCTCCCGCCCGAAGACATACCGCTCGAGATCGTCTATGAAGACGCGGCGCTGGTGGTGGTCAACAAGCCAGCCGGCCTGATCACGCATCCAGGAAAGGCAAACTATGGGGGAACGCTGGCCGGGGCGCTGCAGTTCCATTTCAATGCCTTGAGTGATCTGGCCGGAAAACTGCGTCCGGGAATCGTGCATCGGCTCGACCGCGATACCAGCGGTCTGCTCGTCGTTGCCAAAGACAACCAGGTACACCACTACCTCAGCAGGCAATTCGAACGCCGCGAAGTTTCAAAAGAGTACCGGGCGATTGTGTGGGGAGTCATCGATCGCGACCGCGACACGATCGAGACGTTCATGCGCGTTAATCCGAAACGACGCGAAGCGATGACCGTCTGTGACGAGGGGGGAAACGCGCGCCTGGCCGTCACAAAATATGAAGTGCTCGAACGGTTTTATGACTTCACGTACGTCCGGCTATTGCCGAAAACAGGCCGAACGCATCAGCTGCGCGTTCACATGCGGCACATCGGGCATCCGATCGTCGCCGATCGGCTTTACGGGGGCCGGGCGGCGCTGACGCGGTCGTATCTGGCGGGGGCCGATTCCGAAAGGTCACTGAGGCGTAAACCCAAAGATGGGGCCACCGCGTCTGGCACTGACGACATTCTGATCTGCCGACAGGCGTTGCATGCCCACCGACTGGCGTTTCGGCACCCGGCGACACATGCGGCGGTCGATTTCGAGGCGCCGCTCGCGGACGATATTGAAAACACGCTGGCAGCGTTGCGAAACGGCCGGCCGCCGACGATGCTGTAGCAGACAGAGTCAATGGTCTGGCAACCTGTCTATTTTTAATCAACGGGCTGCTCAGTGCTTTCGCAGGCTCACGATTGCGTTTCAGAACAGATAAAAAGGGCTCAACCCATGAAAGTTGCTAAAGTCGAATTGCCCGGCGGTGAACAACGGGTCGCGGTGCTTGTTGAAAATGGCGTCTATATCGTCGCCTGGTCTGATGAATGCCGCAGCCTGGCAGATCTGCTGCACTCGGCCAACCCGGTCGAACTGGTCAATTCGATGTTTGACGCCAATGCCACATTAATCGCCGCGCCGCAGGTGCGGATGATGGCCCCGCTCGACGCGCAGGAAGTGTGGGCGGCGGGCGTGACGTACAAACGCAGCCAGGTGGCCCGCATGGAGGAATCTGAAAAAGGCGCCTCGCATTACGACCAGGTGTACACAGCACCCCGGCCAGAGCTGTTCTTCAAAGCCATGCCGCGACGAGTGGCCGGCCCAGGCCAACCGGTGCGTATCCGCAAAGATACGAAATGGTCGGTTCCCGAACCTGAACTGGCCCTGCTCATCTCGCCCAGGGGAAAGCTGGTCGGGTTCACTGCCGGAAACGACATGAGCGCACGCGACATCGAAGGCGAGAATCCGCTGTATCTGCCACAAGCCAAGCTCTACGACGACTGTTGCGCTCTTGGTCCGTGTGTCTTGATTCCCGAAGTGCCCATTAACCGGGCCGAGACGCAGATCACGCTCGTGATTCATCGCCAGGGGGCCGAAGTCTTTCGCGGCCAGACCAATCTCGATCAGATGAAACGGACGTTCGACGATCTGATCGACTGGCTGTTCCGCGACAACAGCTTTCCCGATGGCGTCGTTTTGCTGACGGGAACCGGCGTCGTCCCCCCCAATGACTTCACGCTCGAAGCGGGCGACGTGGTCACGATCGACATCACGGGCATCGGAACGTTGACGAATCCTGTCGTGCGCGGTTGAGCGGTTCGCCGGGCCGCAACCGGAACCGATTCGAATGCCACGGTTTGGCCCGCTTTCGAGGCGCCGTTGTTTGCCCTTGTCTTGAAATGGGGCGGCGGATGAGATGGCAATGGGCGGCTACGATGGCCTGGCGTGCCGCAGGCTGGTCGATGAAATGTCGGCTCGAAACACTGCGACGGGAATGGCCTTGAACAGGCTGGCAAACTCCGCGGGTAGAGCGATGTCGGCCAGCGTTTCAAATCGCTCGCAGGCTTTTCGCCCGGCGACAAGAAAGCGGCAGCCCGCGTTGCCGATTTGTGACAGCGCCGCATGCAGCCCTTCGTCACTGCCGCCATGATATCGCGGGTGGACAATGCGCGCAGCCGTATCGACGCCAACGATGAACGTGACTCCGGGCAGCACCGCGGCCTTTTCGGCAAACGTCGGAGCGGCCGTCAGCGCGAGCGGCACGTCAGTGAACTGCGCCCGGCGGCGTTCGAGAGACAGAAAATCAAGTGCCGGCTTGTCAACATTGCGAATCGACATTTCATAATACACCGGCCCTCCCAATTCGCGTTCGGCAACCTCGCGCAACTGGCGATGGCCGAAATGGAGAGGATGGAACGCCCCACACAAAAGACCGGCGGGCGGGCTTAAAGGGAATGGAATCGCAGCATGCAGGGCCGATAGCGAACCAGGTGCCAGGGAGCCAGGCGATTCCGGCAAAGACCAGGCGACGCCGCGTTGACCTTCCATGATTTCGACCAGCAGTGGATCTGCCGTGGCCAGACATTCGACAATAATCTCGCTCTCAGAGAGCGTTGGCTGGGGCAAATCAGCCAGTCCCATGGCGCGGGCTAAGGCCATCAGAATCAGATTGCCGACCAGTCCCTCCTCTGCCATACGATCGCGGGCCCCCTTCGCAATGACCAGCGACATGGTTGCGGTTGCGGTTCCTGTCTGCGTGGCAATATGGCAGCGATGTTCGCCTTTCTTGGGCCGATCGCTGACGAGCGAAGCCGTGCAGGCCACACCGACGTTTCGTTTGGCAACAGGCGAACGATGACCGTCCGCCAGATCGGCTTTGGCCGATGGGGGCGCTAATCGACAGGCCCGCTGATACGCGACCGCGGCCATCGCCAGTGCCGTTTCCTCGACGCAGAAATGATCTGGTGCCCTTCCCAGCCATTCTGTCAGTGCGGCTTCGGAATACGGGACGACGGCCTCAAGCAGAGTTCGTGATCCGCCTGGCACACCGAGAAGTTGCGAAATCGCCGCCGCGCCCCCCCCGGTAACGGCGATCACCGCCTGCATCGGCGTGGCGTGAATGCGTTCGATTAAGTCGTGCCACACATCGAGCATGGAAAATCCGTCTGGCAATTCGGGGCGGTCAGCCTCCAATCGGATCAGCCGACTGGTTTGCCTCGTTGAAG
>JAYTRB010000182.1:0-5411 GCA_043746425.1 Planctomycetia bacterium | reverse complement strand
GACGTTGTCTTGCCGAGCGCCGACGAAACCGGACCAGATTCCACTGGGAATTTCGGCCTGGGGAACATATTCCTGGCTGCGGGCCAGGGCCAGTTCCTTTTCAAGAATTGTGCGGCGGCTGGCGGCAATCTCGCCCGCCTCATCGACGGTAATCTCGCCCAGCAGCAGCAGGCGATCGAGGTAGTTCTCATTCACCGGGTCGCTGCCTTCGATGAGACGATACATTAGCGGCTGGGTCAGCGCGGGCTCATCGCCTTCGTTGTGTCCGCGGCGGCGGTAGCAGTACATGTCGATGACGACGTCGCGCTGAAACTCGTGGCGAAAATCGAGGGCCAGACGCACCACCTGGGCCACGGCCTCGGGGTCTTCGCCATTGACGTGAAAGATCGGAATCTGCAACATTTTTGCCACGTCGGTGGCGTATGTGCTCGAGCGCCCGGCGGCGGGAAGGGTGGTGAAACCAAGCTGATTGTTGACGACCACATGCAGAGTACCGCCCACCGTGTATGCCGCCAGATCGCTGAGATTGAGCGTTTCCTGAATGATGCCTTCGCCGGCAAAGGCGGCATCGCCGTGAATGAGCAGCACCATGCCGCGCCGGCGGTCATGATCGCCGAAGCGATCTTGTTTGGCGCGCATGCGCCCCAGCGCCACGGTATTGACGAATTCCAGATGGCTGGGGTTGAAACACAACGACAAGTGTACTTTTCGGGCTGCCGCTGTCACCCAGTTGTTGCTGTAGCCGAGATGGTATTTGACATCGCCTTGCCCGATGTGCCGGTCAGGATCGACATCTTCAAACTCGCGGAAGATGGCGCGCGGGCTCTTGCCGACGATATTCGCCAGAACATTGAGCCTCCCGCGATGTGCCATGGCGAGCACAATTTCTTCGACACCTTCATCGCCCGCACTTTCAATCAATAAATCGAGGAGTGGAATGAGGCTTTCGGCCCCCTCCAGCGAGAAGCTTTTCGCTCCGATATACTTCTTCTGCAAAAACTCTTCAAAAACCACAGCGTCGGTCAGTCGCGTCAGAATTCGCAATTGTTCTTCGCGGTTCAGCTTAACGCGGTTCTCGGTCGATTCCATGCGTTCTTGAAGCCATTTTCGCACCGACAACTCGTCGATGTGCATGAACTGCGCGCCGATGAAGCGACAGTACGTGTTACGCATCTGCCGCAGAATTTTTCGGACTGTTCGAAATTCAGACCCCCGCGCCGTCGACGTGGCCACCGTGCGATCCAGGTCGGCTTCTGACAGGCCGTAAAACGCCGGCGTGAGCTCGGCCGGCTCAGCGCGCTGCTGACCCAGCGGATCAATATGCGCAATAATGTGCCCGCGCACGCGGTAGGCATGAACCAAGCGACCGACGCGCTCCTGGATCAGACCGTCGTCTGCGCCACCCGCCGACGACGAAGAAATTCCCGCCGCTGGCGGAACATGGAACAAACTTCGGCGCGGAAAGACAATCGCGGCAGGCACGCGCGGATGGCCGTTCTCTGGCTCTTTGATGGCATCGAAATAGAGCCGCCAATCGGCCGGCACCCCCTGTGGATTCCTGAGATAATCGGCATAGAGTTCTTCAAGAAACGGCAGAGATTGAGAGCTCAGACTCTCAATCGCGGCATGAGGCAGTGGTTCATTCATGGCGTCGCAATCTCAGCTTTCAGGTCTGTGCAGCGATTCACGAGAGGCGGAGAGCCACGGCCGCAGGGCAGCGGTTGGCCTCGCGACTTGATGACGAAAACGAATCATTTCTTCACAGGTAATAAATCGAGAATGGCCGCCGACATCGCCGTAACGCCGGTGGCAATCGTTGGTTCGGGCGCCGGAAAATACTCCGCCGAATGCAGTGACGGAAGGGTTTTTTTCGCCTGGGCAAACTCCTCAATTCGCTGCTGCCCGACTGACCCTAGACGGAACATGAAGATCGGCACGCCCGCCAGCCCATACTGACTGAAGTCTTCGCCCCCCATCGATGGCTCGACCGGCACGACGTTCTCGGCGCCCAGGACGCGCTTAAACACCGGAACAAGCCGATCGACAAGCCGTTCGTCGTTGAGAGTGGCCGGCGTGGCGTCTGAAAACTCAATCAACGGCTCGGGGGCGCCGGCGCCGGCAGCAACGGCATTGGCTTTGCGCTTGATCGCGTCGAGGAGCTGCTGGCGACCTTTGTCGGTGTAGCTGCGAACCGTCAATTGCAAATGGCAGCTGTCTGGAATGACGTTGTGCTTCGTCCCGCCGTGGATCGAACCCACAGTAATGACGGCCGGCTCGAACGGCGATTTCTCGCGGCTGACAATGGTCTGCAAGTCGACGACGAGCTGCGCTGCCTGGACGATCGGGTCAATCGTGATATGCGGATACGCGCCATGCCCCCCCTTGCCGCGCAGCGTGATATCGACGCTGTCGACGTTGGCCAGAATGTATCCGGCGCGGTACCCCACTTTTCCCGTCTGCATATAAGAATCAACGTGCAGAGCCAGTGCGAAGTCGGGCCTGGGAAACCGGGTAAAAAGCCCATCCTTCAGCATCGCCAGTGCCCCTGCGCCAATTTCTTCGGCAGGCTGTCCAATGAAAACGATGGTACCCTGCCAGGCGTCTTTATTGGCTGCCAGGTAGCGGGCCGTGCCGATCAGACAGGTCATATGAATGTCGTGTCCACAAGCATGCATCACTCCCACATCGCTGCCATGGCGGTCTTTGACGCTCACCTTCGAGGCATACGAAAGGCCCGTCGCTTCGGTGACGGGCAGCGCATCCAGGTCAGTGCGTATCAACACCGTCGGGCCAGATCCGTTTTTCAATACGCCCACCACGCCTTGGCGGCCCACTTTAGATGTCACTTCAACACCCAGCTTACGCAACTCCTCGGCCAACCGGGCGGCCGTCGCGTCCTCTTGAAACGACAGTTCGGGTTGCGAGTGAAACTGCCGATAAAGGGACTGCAGGTCATCTAGATTTTTGCCGAGCCACGCTTTGACATCTTCGGCCGCGGCGGGTTGGGTCGGGAAGAGCGTCAGCAGAATGAGGAGGGTGGCGAACAGACGGGGCGAAGCAGACTTCCTCGAGAGCGTCGGGGAGATCGAGCGCATGTGAGAAACTCCTTTGTTATCTGTGATCGTGATTTCACTTCAAAGTTGACGCCAATCGTTGTGCAAACGATCGCTCGCTTCTCATTCTGACGGCCGATCTTTGCAAATCGTGGTTGCGGGGCATTTTCTCAGGATGCGAACGGGATGTCCAATCTGTCGACAGTGGCATTCTGGCGCGGCGACCGCGAATCTGCACGATAAAACCCAGGCAACCGCTTGAATTCGGGACAGCGGCTGACGAAGATTATCGCCGCATGATTCGGCCTGAGAAGATTTTTCGGCCTTCGAATCGATGCGTAACCGACAGGTTTCATTTCAAAGATACCGTTAGACTGCTTGCAGAAGGCGAACGATGACGGCGAATGGGGTTGCAGAAGGTTCTTTCTGGTCGATCGAGACCGATCGATTGCTGGAACAACTTGAGACGACCGAGCAAGGCCTGACCCAGAGCGCGGCCGAAGAGCGTTTAGCGCGCTCTCCGCGATTGCGCCCGCGACGTCGGGCGGTCTGGCATCTTCTCTGGGAACAATTCAAGAGCCCGATCATTCTGCTGCTGTGCTGTTCGGCGATTCTGTCGTTCGCGACAGACGATGCGACGACAGGCTGGATTATTCTCGTCATCCTGCTTGCGAGCGGCTTTTTAGGATTCTGGCAGGAATTGAGTGCCGCAGACGCCGTCGCAAAACTCATGGCGGTCATCGAGACGAAGGCGACAGTGATTCGCGATGGGCGCGAGCAGGAGGAACCGCTCGACAGAATCGTGCGCGGCGACATCGTTCGCCTGCGGGCGGGAGATCTCATACCTGGCGACTGCCGGCTGCTGTCGTCGCGCGATCTGTTTCTCAATGAGGCGGTTCTCACAGGCGAGAGCTTTCCTGCCGAAAAATCGGTCAGCGTGTTGCCCAGCGAGACTCCGCTGGGCCGACGGGTCAATGCCTTGTATCTGGGAACTCACGTTGTCAGCGGTTTCGGATCGGCTGTTGTGGCAGCGACCGGCGGCGATACCGAATTCGGAAAAATCTCGGAGCGACTGGAACATCGCCCCCCCGAGTCGGGCTTTGAACGCGGCCTGCGGCAGTTCGGCCAACTGCTCATCAAGGTCGTGCTGGTACTGGTAACAATTGTCTTTGCCGTCCACATTGCGTTGAAGCGCGATGTCATTGAGACGCTGCAATTTGTGCTGTCGCTGGCAGTGGGCATGACACCGCAATTGCTTCCCGCGATTACGAGCGTCGTCCTCGCGGCGGGAGCCAAATCGATGGCCCGGCAGCAGGTGATCGTCAAGAAACTGCTGGCAATCGAAAATCTGGGAAGTATGACGGTGCTCTGTTCAGATAAAACCGGCACTTTGACCGAAGGGGTGATTCACCTGCACGAGGCCCTCGATCTGCATGGCCTCGCCAGCGATCGCGTGTTGCGGCATGCCTACTTCAACGCTTTCTTTCAAACCGGGTTTGCCAACCCGATCGACCGGGCCATTTGCGAGCGACATGCGTTCGATACGACCGGCATTCAGAAACTCGATGAAATTCCCTATGACTTCATCCGCAAACGGCTGAGCGTGCGGATCGCCCTGGAGGGCCAACGGCTGCTCATCACAAAAGGCGCCCTCGCCAACGTGCTGGAATGCTGCACCCGCGCCGAAACACCCACTGGCGAAATCGTCGACCTGGCGTCACAACGGGCCGCCATCGATCGGCGTTTTTCGGAAATGAGCGATCAGGGATATCGCGTTCTGGGGCTGGCGCAGCGGACGGCAGAGGCGGCGCATGTCAGCAAGGCCGATGAATGCGACATGACGTTTCTGGGATTGCTGGTTTTCGCCGATCCGCCGAAAGCCGACGCGAAAGAGACGCTGCAGCAACTGCGCGATCTGGGAATCGCCCTGAAGATCATTACCGGAGACAATCGCGCGGTGGCCGCGTCGATCAGCCATCGCGTGGGAATTGAGTCGCCCACGATCGTGACCGGTTCAGATCTGCGAACACTGAGCGAAGACGCTCTGCGGCAGAGGGCCCATGAGGCCGACGTCTTTGCCGAGGTCGAACCGAATCAGAAAGAGCAGATCATCATTGCTTTGCAGCATGCGGGGCACGTGGTTGGTTATCTGGGAGACGGCATCAACGACGCCTCGGCGCTGCACGCTGCCGATGTGGGCATTTCTGTCGCGTCGGCCGTCGATGTGGCCCGCGAAGCCGCCGAGATTGTGCTGCTTAAGCAGGATCTGGGCGTACTGGTGCAAGGTGTTCGCGAGGGACGGCGCACCTTCGCCAATACGCTGAAATACGTATTTTTCGCCGTCAGCGCGAACTTCGG
>JAYTRB010000181.1:0-1623 GCA_043746425.1 Planctomycetia bacterium | reverse complement strand
TACGCGTCAATCGCATGGCGCCGGGCCGTTTGCAGAAGTGCTACGAAGAGCACGACGCGGTCGCCAGCGCCATCCTCTCGGGACACCCCGATGAGGCCGCGCGTCTCATGCGAGAGCACTTGGTCTTTGGTCGTCGATTCCTCCTCGTTGGCGACACGCTCCCCGAGTGAGTGAGATCGCTGAATTTCAATTCTTTGCGTTCCGGAGTCCTTCCATGCGTGCCTTGATCGGGTTGCAATTAGCGCTGTTCTGTAGCGTTTCTGGTCTCTCTGCTGCCGAACTTCCGGCGTTGAAGCTGAGCGACAACCGTCGATTTCTTGTCACCGCCGAAGGCCATCCGTTCTTCTTTCTCGGCGATACCGCCTGGGAGCTTTTCCACCGCCTGACCCGCGAGGAAGCAGGCCGGTATTTGACGAGCCGCGCCACGCAGGGCTTCTCGGTAATTCAAGCGGTTGCCATCGCCGAGTTCGACGGGCATGCCATTCCCAACGCCTATGGCCACCTGCCGTTTACCGACCTTGACCCTGCCCGGCCCGCCGTGAGGGATGGGGCGGAAAATGATTATTGGGACCTCGTCGATGACATCGTCGAGCGCGCGAATGCGAGCGGCCTCTATGTCGGATTCCTTCCCACCTGGGGCCGGTATTGGCACGATAAAGTCCAGGGCGGCAAGCCTTTGTTCAATAAAGAGAATGCAGAAGTCTACGGCCAATGGCTGGGCAAGCGCTACCGCGATCAAGGGCTGATCTGGATCCTTGGCGGCGACCGAGGCGTAGACACAGACGAACAAAAAGAAGTGCTTCGGGCGATGGCGCGCGGGCTCCGCAAGGGAGACGGAGGTGCGCACTTGACCACCTTCCATCCGCCCGGCGGCGCAGGATCGGCCCAGTGGTTTCATGACGAGCCTTGGCTCGATTTTAACATGCGGCAGAACGGCCACGGTGCAGAATTCACTGGCCGGTACGACATGACCCGGGCCGACTACGACCGCAAGCCAGTCAAGCCAGTGCTCGATGGCGAACCGATCTACGAAGGCCACCCGATCTCGTTCGATGCGAAGCACCAGGGGCACTCAGTGGCGGCCGATGTGCGCCGCGCACTTTACTGGGATCTGTTCAACGGGGCCTGCGGGCATACCTACGGCCACCACTCGGTCTGGCAAATGTGGAACCCCGGCCGCGATCCGATCAACGACCCCCTCATGTCCTGGACTGAAGCCCTCGACGCACCCGGCGCCAATCAAATGGTTCACGGCCGCAGGTTGATTGAGTCTCGACCGATTCTCACTCGAATACCCGATGACAGCGTGATCGTTACGAATCGCGTAGCCACGGCAGTTCCGGGAGCGGGGCGATACCGCTTTGCAGCAACCCGTGACGAGGCGGGCAGCTTCGCGATGGTTTACGTGCCTGTCGGTCGCGCCTTCAATGTGAAAATGGATAAGATTGCGGGGGCGAAAGTCAGAGCCTGGTGGTTCAACCCGCGCACTGGAAAAGCAACCGAGATCGGCGAATTTGAGAACAGCGGGGAACACCGGTTCGTACCCCCCGATGACGGTGAGCTTCTCGACTGGGTGCTGGTTCTCGACGAAGCGGCAAAAAACTACCCGCCTCCCGGTCAATC
>JAYTRB010000180.1:0-2367 GCA_043746425.1 Planctomycetia bacterium | reverse complement strand
CCCTGGCGGTCGCTTCCGAGGACGACGTTCGCCCGCTCCTCCGACAAACTCACCTCGCTCAAGGGGGCCTTGAAAAATGATTTTGGATTTGAGTCGAAGTCGGTTTGCTCGTCAAAGTGGGCCCAGGCCACGTTCACGAATTCTTCGCTCGCGCTTTCGCGCACTTTTTCGAGTTCCGAATTACTGTGCTCTTCAGTCCAAAGCACAAGCCCATCGCTGAAGTTAAGCACGGGCACCAGAACCTCAGCAGTGGCCTTCATGGATTCAGGCCACCGCCGAGCAGGCGACAACACGTCATCAACGAGCATCCGCCCGCCTTCTTCGCGAAGAACATACGTCAGTGGCGCATCCCCGTGCTCGACCAGAATCTCTGTCATCGAACCCAGAAATCGCGTCTGCACCAGACGCGGTTTTACCGCCGCCAGTTGGGCCATAGGCAGGCCGTCGAAATGTGCCTCGATCGCATTGTTCCAGACACGCTGGTTAAAGTCGTGGGTGGCGTTGCTTCTGAGCATGGCGATGTCGCGTGCCGCCAGAGCCGCTCCGAATTTCTCCATCGTCGCGTGTGCTGTAAACAGCGATGAGAGTCGCTTGTCCTGACGGCTGTTCAAATCATAGATCGTCACTTCGTCGACCAGGAACCGCGGTGCGCCATGCCACTGCTCGATGGGCTGCTGCATCAGGCTGATTTTCAGGATCTCGTCGCCTGCCGGTACAATGTACGTCGCCATCGACTCTTCAAGCTTAATGTCGAACCCGTCGAGTCCTGAACCATGTTCAGGCAATCGAACCAGTCCCAAATCGGCCGCGGCCAGACTGCCCTCAAAAAATGCCTTGCTCGAAACCTGCTGCAGCGTGCGTTTGTCCGAGGCGAGGTATGCCGCCTCAAACTGCAAGGCCGTGGCCATGGCTGCCGTAACGTGTCGTGCCGAGGCGATGTCTTCGCCGCCGCGCCGCGATTTCAGCGCCAAGTCATCGAGCTTCCAATGCTGAGCGTCGCGGCGGAATCGCAGCAACAGATCGCCATCTGGTTTCGAGACAATCAGGTCGGCGGTCTCTTTGTCGATTCGTTCGTCGGGCAGAATTCGCAAATCGGCGGCCATTTCGGCGGTGCACTTCCGGGCAAACTGGCTGAGCTGTTCGGGCGTCAACTGGCTGAGGGATTCTCGAAATTCCGGAGTCGCCGCCGCCAGAATCTGGTCGCGGGCCCCCGACTTCCAGGCGTCGATCGATTCCTGCAGGCTCAAGAGAACTGCCAACCGTGTCGCAATCGATTTCGTCTCGTCGTTGTAGTCATCTTTGTTGAGGAAGAGATCGTCGACCACCCAGCGGCCCGTCTTGCCATCCGGCTTCAGCCTGAACCAGATTTTCCGCTTCTCTTTGCCAACCGTGGCCAAGACTCGTTTTTCGACGACAACTTTTCCGTCTTCATCCTTGATGTCTTTGACTTTGACCACATGCGGCATCCCGACAGGCAGCTCAATCATTTTGAGCGCCCGGAATGTATCCTCGCCATTGACGGCCTTTTCTTCAAAGTCATTCGAGGCCGATGCCTTCAGCCGGTTGGCATCATGGTTTTTGAAACTCTCGGCAAAAGCCTGCACGACCCGGCTCTCGACAAGATTTGCGCACCCGGCAGCAAGACAGACGACGTACCCGCAGACGATGGTTGGCAGAAGCGTGCGCATCAGACGGGCCTTCCGTGGCGGTCGGACAGCCCGGCGGCCATGCTTGCCGCCGGCTTTTCGAATTGGGGATGGGGATGGGGATGAAGATGGTTGCGAGAGTGAGAGAGAGGCACGCCTTCTCGCAGATCGTGTGCAAAGGGTCAAGTGCGAATTCCGGCGAAATGGGCGCACGAGTGCGGGACGGAGCTCGCGCGACAATCCATTCTCGATAAAATTTCAACACGCATATTGAATACTCCCTTTTGAGACAGGGAGGTCAAGCATGGCGCTGGGAAAGAATCGGGTATCGCCGCAAGTGGCGGGCGAATTGGTAGTTCTGGCTCGAAAGGCTGTGCGACAGCGATCCGCTCAAATCATTCTGGCAGCGCCCGGCCACAACTCGCACCGGCTTCCACAGCAGCGCCGGCGCAGCGAGGCCGCAGCAAGCAGCCTGAATCGAAATTCACCAAGGGCGTCCCGCACGCATTTTTCGCAAGATTTGTTTACCGCAATGGCTGTTCGCTCGTCGTCCGCCCAGACTCACAGTGCGGCCAGACGCACAGTCCGCCCAGACGCACAGTGCGGCCAGACCAGTCTGCTATACAAACTGCGTGACCCCCGGAACGGCGATCGGAGGCGTAGGCGTATCTCCCCAGACATAACTGGCGGGCCCCTGCACCTCTTTGGAGGCCAGTGCCTG
>JAYTRB010000179.1:0-14858 GCA_043746425.1 Planctomycetia bacterium | reverse complement strand
GCCCTGTTGGTTTGCAGCAGCCGCACGCGCGAGCTGCTGCTCTTGCGACTGCGAACAGGCGAGATCATCTGGCGGCTGCCACTTGCGGGACTGCCGCGGGGAGCACCTCTTGTTCACGAAGGGCAGATGTACCTGGCCACCGACGATGATGCTCTGGAGCAAATCGATCTGCAAACCGGGCGCAGTTCGGCACGACTCAAGTTTACGCAGAAGATTGTCGGTCCTTGTGCCGTGTCGCTCTCGGGCGAACGGTTATATCTGCCGGGTCATGAACATATTCTGTACGTCTTAACCCGCCGGCCGCTGGCGTGTGAGCAAGTCGTCTGGCTGGGGCACGGTCCCGGTTCAATTCAGGCCCCCAGCCTCATGATGCGGCATCTGTTGCTGCTGGCCGAAAATGACCGGCAAAACAGTTTCCAACTGCGACTGCTTGACACGGCTCGCGAAGACCGGCCTCCCGCCGAAATCGCCACCCAACGGATCAAGGGGGGACACGTGCATGAGCTTCCTGTCTTGCGCGGCAAGGAATTGTTTGTCGCCTCTTCGCCAGAACGCGTCTCGGCGTTTATCGTCGCCGAAACTTCCGACGAGCGGGCGCTCTCTTTTGTAGCGTCGTTCGAAGTAAAAGATTCCCAGGGGGCTTCCGTCTATCTTTCGGCCGGCCCCGACGGACAATTGTGGATGTATTCCAGCGCCCTGCGGCGATTCGATCTGACGCCCGACAGTCTGCTGCCCCATAAGCAGGAACTGGCCATCGGGGTGGCCTCGCAGCCGCTCCAGCTGTTGGGCGATTCTCTGTACCTGGGGCGACGGCTCGCCTACAGCCGCGCGGTTTTATTTGCCGAAGCCGATCGCCAGCAGATGGTCGTCCAATGGCAGCTGGCGGTGGGGGCAGGCATTCTCGAATGTTCCGCTCCGGCCCAGGACGGAGCCGTGGTGTGTGTGACGAATCTGGGTGATCTTTTCGTCGTGACACCACAAAAGCTGGCCCGCGGCGGATTCGAAATGCAGTCGCTGGGACAGCTTCCCTTACCCGATCGGCTGTCGGAATCGTTGTCGGCAACGAGACTCAATGACGGACGCCTGGCGGTTTACTGCGCAGGCGAATCGCCCCGCTTGTGGTTGCCCGGAGCCGATGGAATGCCGCGCGAGCAACAATTGCCGCAGGCTTTGCAGGCTGGCCCCGTGCGGCTGGCCGGCGGACTTTTGCTGGCGCTGCCTGGGCGGCTCAGGCTGATGGGACGACCCACAAGCGAACCGAAGGTAGAAGACCTTCCAGCCCCGATCAGTCAGGTCGAACCTCCCCGTTGGATAAGTCTGGCGGCGATCGATGACACGCAAGCCGTCGTCCTTTCGGAACAGGGGCGCGTGGCGCGCGTTCGTTTTGGGACAGCTCCTCTGCCCCATCTCGAGGAAATTACCGACTGGGACGCGCACTGCCCGGTCGATCTGCCCCTGGCGCTTGCCGAAGGCCGGTTGTTTCTCGTCGATTCGACGTCACGGTTGGTAATGCTCGATGCCAATTCGCTCGAGCCTTTGGCGAAGGTGATGCTCGAGAGCGCGCCGGCTGCCCGGCCGCGGCCCGTGGGCGATCTGGTCATCGTCGAGCTCAAAACGGGCCGTCTCGTGGCCTATGACATTGCCGGAAAGCTGGCAAAGCGGTGGGAATTGCCGATCGAGGGAACGGCGCTCTGCGGCGACCCCCTCGTCGTTGACGGACACGTGCTGGTCGTTGCTGGCGACGGCCGGGTCTTCTGGCTCGACGCAGCGACGGGACAAGCTGCGCGAACGATCAACCTGGGCCAGCAACTCAGTTTTGGGCCGCAGAAATGGGGAGAAACAATTGTCGTCGGGACACTGGCTGGAGCTCTCGTGGTTCTGGAGGGACCGGGCGATGTCGCACAATAGTGTTCCGCTGGCACAAGGGGCAGCTTTTCTCGTTATGCGAAGACATATCGCTCTTATCATCGGCGTGATTTTCTGGTTGGTATTGGTGGCTTGCTTGGGAATTCCATCTGCGCGGGCCGCCGATTCTGACGAAGCAGAGACCGAAGAGCCTGCCAGTGACGAAGACGAAAAACTGCCGACGCTCGACAAGATGGAATTGCCGTCGTTCGAGAAGCTGTTGAAAGGTCCGGCGGTCGATTGGGTGGTGATGCACAGCAAAAAGGTGATCGAAGTCGAACCGGTACAACCGCGGCCCGGAACGCTCGAATTCATCGACCAGCGAGTCAAGAAAGCGCTGCGCAAGTCGAGCGATCCACCGGATAGTGATGACGCTAGAGAGCGCCGCATGGCGCTGTATTACTTACCCGTCACGCTGCTCGAAGGTGAAGATCGCGACTACAAGCTTCACGTCAAATACATCAAAGAGATTATCTATCACGAAGAACAGATGCTGCGCCGCATCGATCTGCTGCTCGACGACCGGCATGTCCGCCAGGCCTACGAACTGCTCACCGCACTCGAAGACCGCCAGCAGTCCTGGCCCGGCGTCAAAAGCCGCAAAGATCGGTTGCTGTTCACCGAATCTGTCGTACGGTTCGACGAACGCCAGCCGCAGCATGCCCTGGCGCTTCTCGAGGCACTTCACGAACGCAACCCGGCGTATACTGGCCTGGAAGATCAATTCGGCATCGTTACAGACCGTCTCGTCACTGAAGCCATCAATAACCGCGATCCACGTGCAGCACGATATTTTCTGCGCCGACTCGCACGCCGCTACCCCAACCATAAAGTGGCCAAAGCGGGAGCCGACAAGCTTCTGCGACAGACGCGCGAACTGCTCGTCAAAGTGGCAGACGCCAATCGCGACGGGCAATTGTCATTGGCGCTCGATCTGGCCGAAGAAGCTTCGCGGACATGGCCCGAATTGAGTGATCTTCTTCCGGTCTATAATCGCCTGGCCAATCGTCTTCAGAGATTGCGGGTGGGGGTCGTCGACCTGCCTGATCCAGGCGACGAAGACGCTGCCGTGCTGCTCTCTCCTGCCCGTAAGAGGCGCCGGCAGTTGACGCGAACTCTGTTATTCGATCCGGCTCGATTGAATAAAGAGAGCAAGATCGTGCGCTATGAAACGAAGTTTTTCAATGAATGGGATCCGACCGAGCTGGGACACAGCGTTTTGTTTCACTTGCGGCCCTGGCGCACGGCCGGGCAATCGCAACCATCGCTTACGGCAGCGAGTCTGTTCGAGACGCTGCGTCGCCGCCTTGAACCCGTGAATCGCGAATACGACGCACGCTTTGCAGCGGCGATCGAGTCGCTTGAAATCCGATCGCCGTTCGAACTTTTGGCCCGATTTCGACAAGTGCCACTTCGTCCTGAAGCGCTGTTTGCTTTTCCACTTCGCCTCGAAGAGCGCGGGCGCCAGTCGGAATTCGAGACTCCACCCGAGAAGCCACTCAACGAACAAGCCGGACCGTCCACCACCTGGCCTTTTGAACTGAGTGTCGTCGACGACCAGCGGGCCGTTTATCGCCGCACCGTTGCCGAGCCAGACGGGAGCAGCAACTTTCATGTCAGTGAGATCATCGAAACCAGGTACCCGACAGAGGAGAAAGCCGTTCAAGGCTTGCTCCGGGGTGAGATTTCTTTCTTGCCGCGCGTGCCGGTCGCGCGCGTCAAAGCACTTTCGGCCCGGCCAGAATTCTTCGTGCAGAACTACGCCCTGCCAACGACACATGTGTTGCAGTTCAATCCGCACTGCCGGGCACTTTCGGCCCGCACGCTGCGCCGCGCCTTGGTCTACGCCCTCGACCGGCGGCGTATTCTTGAAGAGGTTTTTCTGCACGAACCGGCGGGACCTTTGGGTCGGCAGATTTCGGCGCCGTTTGCGACGACCAGTTATGCCTACAACCGCCTCGTCGAGCCCCATAAGTTCGATCCCGCACTCGCTTTTTCACTGGCGAAGACGGCCGAGAAAGAACTGGCCGGAAAAATTCCCGTGCTAAAACTCAGATGCTCATCGCAGCCCGAGGTTCAACAGGCAGCGGCACGCATCGTCGAACAATGGGTTGCGATCGGCATTGAAGTAGAGCTTGCTGTCGCACCGGCGGTCGCCCTGTCGGAAAATAACTCCGATGACTGGGATATACTGTACCGCACCGAAACGCTGGCTGAACCCCTCATTGAGCTGTGGCAATTTTTGGCACTTACCGCGTCGACCGAAACGAGTGCACTAGGACACCTTCCCACGTGGCTGCGGCAGGAGCTGCTCGATCTCGACCGGGTCGGAAACTGGAAAGTGGCGGGACGACTGCTCCAGCGCCTGCACGAGCAATTCTGGGCCGAGGTACATCTCATTCCCCTGTGGGAAATTGATGACGTGATGGTTTACCGCAGGAATATACGGGGCGTTCCCGACCAGCCGGTGAATCTGTATCAAAAGATCGAGCAGTGGAAGGTCGAGCCCTGGTATTCGAGGGAGCCGCCGCTGTGAACATGAAGCCGCGTATCAGAGCTTCTCTTTCCACACTGCTGATTCTGGCGGGCCTGACACTCGCACACTCGGCGTATGCGCCCTTTGCACCGTTACAGTGCACCGGCTATGAAGTTTCTGCCGAAAAGCCCGAACGGCCGCCGTCGAATGAAAGCCACCCAGCGCTGGCCAATGTTGCGCCCGCCGCGGCCCCGCAAACGCCGGCCGAGGCTGTTCCCGTCGAGCTGCAACCTTATCGTGTCCAGTTGCATATCGGGTTTGAAAACGCCCCTGAATTTGGAGGCGACTTCCGCAAATTCGTTCTCGAAGGCGTGCGAGAAGGACTGAAACGTTATATTGGCGAGTTCTGGCAATGCGCCGTAGTCGAAGAGGACGGACGATTGTTCGCCGGGCTTCCGGCGCTCAAGCGGCTGCGGATCGATTCGATCGCGCGAGATGTGATTCCCGACGATGTGGACAAGGTGTATCTGCTTTCGATCCAGGTTTCGGGAGCCAGTTTCAGCATTGCGGGGCGCGAGTGGGACACACTCACCCGAAGGCTCGGAGCCGTTGCCGTCGATTCTGTTCGGGGACGCCGGGAAATTCCGGAGAGCCTGCTGGCGGTCGTGCATGACTTGTTTCGGCCAATTGCCGTGGTCGAGCCGTCAAAAGCGGGCCCCTTGACGCTTCGCGCACGAGCTGGAGAATTCCCTCCTCGAGATGCGAGCTGGCAACCACTGCCTCCGGGACGAATCTTTGAGACATTTTACTGTTTCCTCAATAAAGACCGCGTCATCGAACGGGTCCAGCAGGTTCCGTTTACGTATCTCGCCTCAGCTGAGCCTGCCGGGCGCGGTGTGGCCCGGGCGACTGTCTCCAGCGGACTTCGGGCGCCCCTCACTTCGCGGAGACGTATCCTGCCGGTGGCGCTGGGAATCAACCGTCGCGGGCCGGAAACACGGCTGACCCTGGTCACACGTCCTCCGGCGCGTAAGCCGCTGGCGGGCATCGAGGTCGAGATTTCCGCAGTTGCTGTTGCCGCTGATGAGGCAAAGCAGAAGGACAAATCAAACGAAGAAATCGTAAATGCGAGTGACGGTCAGGAGCCGGTCAAGTTGCCGCGGCTGGTCGCCGATCGCAATGGCGTGGTTTCTATTGGCGCGGGCGCCTCGCCTTCTGGCGCGCCGGTGTGGCTGTTCGTAAAGAGCGGACAGGCTCTCTTGGCGCGAGTTCCTTATGTACCCGGCGTGCAGAGCACCGATGTTCTCGAGTTGCCCGACGATACGCTGCGTCTGGAAACTGAAGGGGACATCGCCTTGTTGCAGGCGAAACTCGTTGACGCCGTCGCCCGTCGCGCGGTATTGATGGCCCAAGTCAGGAACCGGGCCAAAGCCAATGACTGGACTGCCACCGCCGAGTTGCTTCAGTTACTTGACGAAATGCGCCCCGCCACCGCCTTCATCGACGATGTGAGTGCGATTCGCATTCCCCGTCTGAAGACAGCCCGAACCCGGCGCGACCGTACCACTGAGGCCCGCATCGAGAAGCTGTGCGACGAAACGACCCAGCTCGTGAAGAATTATCTCGACGCAGACAAGCTGAAGGAACTGCGGGAGGAAATCATTGATTTGCAGCAGATTGCCGCGAACACTGCCGCGGCTGAGGCCGATGTAAAAGCCGAAGAATCGAAGATTTCGCGACCTGACAAGAAAGCAATTGACGGACAGAAGAGCGATACGGCAACCACGATTCCGTCCGCCGCCCCAGCCGTGCCTGGCGGTGGCCCGCCCCCTTAGCCGGTTCCAGATTTCTGAATCGCGTTGCCTTTGCGGCGCACCCCAACCGCGCCTCGGCGAACGATTGAAATCAATCTGCGAAAATGCGTTCGCGACTCATTGCGGGCTGGCTCGCCGATAAACGCGATGGCGGTAATTCGAAGTCGAGACAGGCCTCTTACACGACTCCGGTTTCCCGCAATCGTTGTATATCTTCCTGCGTCAGTTTCAAAACGTCTGCCAGCACCTGATCGGTGTGTTCGCCCAGAAGTGGAGGCGGACGACGTGGCGGATGATCGATGCTTGCCAGTTTCAGAGGCGAACCAGCGAGCTTCAATGGCCCGATCGTGGGGTGTGGCACTTCCATCAGCATCTCCCGGGCGATCGTCTGCGGGTCGTCAAAGACGCGGTCGATCGTGTTGACAGGGCCGCATGGAACATTGACCCCTTCGAGCTTTTGAAGCCATTCTGCCGCAGGTCGCCGGGCAACTTCTGCGGCGAGAAGGGGCACAAGCTTCTCGCGGTTTTCGACGCGCGCGGCGTTTGTGGCAAAGCGGGGATCGGTCGCCAAGTCGGGGCGACCGATTGCGTCACAGAACTTCACGAACTGGCCGTCGTTGCCGACGGCGATAATCAAAGATTCATCCGCCGCTTGAAACGCCTGGTAGGGAACGATGTTAGGGTGCGCCGTTCCGTGCCGCTGCGGCACGACGCCGCTGACGAGAAAGTTCGAGCCTGCGTTGGCCAGCCATGCAATCGTCGAGTCGAACAGCGCCATGTCGATGCGTTCGCCGGCTCCCCGGCACTCGCGCGCATATAATGCGGCCAGAATGGCATTGCTCGCGAAAAGTCCCGCTGTAATGTCGGAAACGGCCACTCCCAATTTCATCGGCGATCCATCTGCCTCGCCCGTGATGCTCATGAGCCCCGCCATCGCCTGAATCATAATGTCATATCCCGGCTCGTTGCGGCGCGGTCCTGTCTGGCCGAATCCGGTAATGCTGCAGTAAATAATCCGCGGATTTCGCTTCGAAAGTGTCGCATACGACAGCCCCCATGCGTCGAGCGTGCCGGGCAGGAAATTCTCAATAAGGACGTCGCACTGCCCGGCCAACTCCGCAGCGATTTCGCGCCCCCTGGGACTCTTCAGATTGAGCGTCAGACTGCGCTTATTGCGGTTACAGCACAAGTAGTAGGCGCTTTCTCCGGCGACAAACGGCGGTCCCCATTGGCGGGTATCGTCGCCCACGTCAGGCCGCTCAACCTTGATCACGTCGGCCCCGAGATCGGCGAGCACCATCGAGCAATACGGTCCGGCCAGCACACGGGAGAGATCGAGAATGCGAATGTTGTCGAGCGGCAAAGGCACGTGACGTTTCCTCGAGAAAGTGGCCGATAGGGGCCCGGTAGAGTGAATTCGGCGGCACGTGGTCACCGCGTCTTAAAATCAATCCATTGGCAGATGGTGTCGGGCCAAGGCAAACACGCGATCGAGCATTGGTTCGGTCAGCCTGCCTGTGAATGTATTCTGCTGACTGGGATGATAACTGCCGATGAGGATATGCCCTTCCCCTAATTCAACGACGGCTGCATGACCGAATTTGGGAAGCGTCTGTTGCCACCATCCGCGGCGGCGCGCCTCATTGATTACCGTTCGCCAGCCGATCTGCCCGAGAGCGACGAAGACGCGAACGGGGAGCAGTTCGATCGTTTGCTGAAACCAGTCGCGGCAATTGACGATCTCGCCTGGTTCAGGTTTGTTAGCGGGCGGCGCGCAATGGCAGGTGGCCGTAATCGCACAATTGATAAGCTCGAGGCCATCGTCGCGATTTGCGCTTTGGGGCTGGTTGGCAAAGCCGGCCTTGTGAAGTGCACGATACAACCAGTCTCCACTGCGATCACCGGTAAACATCTGGCCGGTGCGATTCGCGCCGTGGGCGGCGGGCGCCAGTCCAACAACAAGCAACTGAGCCGCTGAGTCGCCAAAGTTGGCGACGGGACGCCCCCAGTAATCCCATTCACGGTAGGCACGCCGTTTGTCGGCCGCCACCTTTTGGCAGTAGTCGCGCAGGCGAGGGCAGCGGCGGCAAGTAACAATTTTCTGGTTGAGCTCGGTCCAGGTCTCCACGATTCGTATGTCACTCCGTTGGTCGCTTAATGTGTGGATGAATTCCCATCGCAATTCTGCGATCACTCAACTCATCGCGACCAGGCGCTTCGGGCAATCGCCATCGCCGGCGAGGTCTCCTTGTCGAGTTTTCCAGCGGCTGCTACAACATCGCAGACATCTGGTGCACAGGCGGGCGAAGGTCGCCCGCTGCCGGAGTTACGCCATACTACATTTGGCCGTGGCTGCTTCGCAACATTCGCACACCAGAACATCAACCATTGACTGGAGGCTGTTTCATGAGTCGTGTTTTTCCGATCGTTTGTTGCTCGCTGGTGGCATTTTTCGTGGGGGCGGTTACAGGCTTGCGGGCGGAGGACGACAAGCCCAAGTATTCTGTCAAGGAAGTCATGAAGAAGCATGATGACTTGCAGAAGAAGGTCAAGAAGGGAACCGCCAGTGATGACGACAAGAAGAAGCTGCTCGAACTTTACACGGCTATGAGTAAGAACAAGGCGCCCGCGGGCGACGCCGAAAATTGGAAAAAACTGAATGATGCCCTGGTGAAATCGACCCAGGACGTTGTCGACAACAAAGATGGCGCCAAGGTCGAATTTGAAAAGGCCGTCAACTGCAAGACGTGTCACGATGCCCACAAGCCCAAGAAGAAGTAGTTGTCTGGCGGCGAAATGACTACTGTGTATTTTACGCGGCGTATGGGACCTGCCAGAAGCAGCTCCTGGCAGGTCTTCTTGTTTGTCGAACTTCAAGGTCGCGGCTGCCAGTTTCGGGCCAGACGCGAAAACTCATCGCCCCGAGCCTCATAGTTTGAAAACCAGTCATAGCTCGCGCAGCCGGGCGAGAGCAACACAATGTCGCCTGTCACCGACTGCTCGGCGGCCCAGCGAAAAGCGGCGTCAAAAGTGACGTGGACCTTCGCCAAGACCTGCCCCTTCGGATCGGCCTGGCGCAGAAGCTCTTTCAGTTTCTCGCCTGTCTGCCCCAGAAGACCGATGGCTTTTACGCGCCGCGCGACCAATCGCCGGACGAATTCGGCAAGATCGATTCCCTTGTCGTAGCCCCCGGCGAGAAGTATCAGCGGCGCCCGAAACGCCTCCAGCGCCAGCAGCGTCGCCTCAGGCGTCGTGGCTTTTGAATCATTATAGAATTTCCTGCCCGCCGTTTCAGCGACGAATTGCAGGCGGTGCGGCAGCCCCTCGAATTTCGTAAGCCCGGCTTCAATGTCGAGGGGCTTTTGGCCAAGTATCATTGTGGTACACGCAGCGGCCAGTGCATTCTGAAAGTTGTGTGCTCCCGGTAAGCGCAGCCAGTTACCCAGCGGCAACACCTGCTCGCGCATTCCGTAGCGAAAAAGAGCCCGCCGTCTGTACGCGTCGAAGCCAACGGCGAACAGCCCCTGCCGTCCTTCGTCCTCTTGTCCAAACCAGAATTGGCGCGCGTTCGTGCGCCAGCTCGCAACATCAGGGTCGCACTGGTTCTGCACCGCGAATCGGTCTGCCGTCTGCCAACGAAGAAGGTTTTGCTTGGCAGTGCGATACACATCGACCGAACCATGCCGATCGAGATGATTGGGCGTGAAGTTGGTAACCACGGCGACGTGCGGATTGGGCTTGAGAACCGCCAGGTCTTCAAGCTGAAAACTGCTGAGCTCCAAGACAACCCAGTCGGCAGGCGCAATCTGCTCGACGTTTGGCAAAAGGCTGTGGCCGATGTTTCCGCCAAGCCAAATATGAGGCCCTGTTTGCACTTCAGAACTCTCGGCCGCATTCGCCAAAAATGAATAGATAAGTGCGCTGGTGGTAGATTTGCCGTTGCTGCCAGTCACACAAATGGTTTGCCCCTGATTGCGCTCCCAGAAGAGGTTCATCTCGCTGCTGACCGCCACGCCGGCGTCGCGCGCTACCTGCAAGTAGCGACTCTCCTTCGGAACTGCGGGGCTAACGACAACCAGATCGGCGTCGCGGAAGTCGCGCTCGTCATGCCCCCCCAGATGCAGGGCAACTTTTTCGAAATCGCCAATGGCCCGGAGCCCTTCGCACAGGTTCGCCGCCGGTTTCAAGTCGGTAACCGTCACGACCGCACCCCGTTCGACGAGAAACTTCACGACTCCGATTCCACCGCCG
The DNA here is from genome assembly GCA_043746425.1 of Planctomycetia bacterium. GTDB lineage: Bacteria > Planctomycetota > Planctomycetia > Planctomycetales > Planctomycetaceae > JACQFH01. Next base: position 4,412 of record JAYTRB010000179.1, on the reverse strand, counting down.
AAGGAGCCCAGTCCCATGACGGTAATCCGTTTGTCGCGAAAATCAGCGATCAAAGCTCGGTTCTCCGGTAACTGGAAAGGGCCGATATCTGATAAGTTTCAGCAGCTACTTCCGCCGTTGACGGTACCAGCTGCTGGCGAGGGGTGCGGCGCCGCCTGAATATCAGAAACTGGATATGACAGACAGCGCGTGCGTTAACAGAGCTCGGTATGCGACGTTCTGCGGAAAAGGTTTTTGTCTGGTTTGCAAGCCTCGCCCGTGGACTGTAGCCTAACGCCAAAAGCGGCCAATATTCAATCCCACCCGAGTCGGACTTCGTTAAACCTCTGGATAATGCATCATGTCGCTGACCGGCGCCGACGTCTTACTTCGCTGTCTGCGCGCCCAAGGAATTCGGGCCGTGTTTGGCATGCCGGGTACGCAAAATATCGCGTTATATGACGCCTTCCATCGGTCAGGTGAGGGAATTTCGCATTATCTAACGAGGCACGAGCAAGGGGCCACCATGCTGGCCAATGGTTTTGCGCGAGCCAGCGGAGAGGTGGCTGCCGCATTTACCGTCCCTGGCCCAGGCGCGACCAATGCAGCGACCGGCGTTCTCGACGCAATGACCGACTGCGTGCCCCTGCTGCTTGTCGTGGGAGGCTATGATCGGCCGTTCGCAGGGCGCGATCGAACGAAGATGTTCCATGGTCTGGACCAGGCGACGTTTTTCCGCCCCATTGCGCGTTATTTCGGCTCTCCAAAAACCATCGACGACATTCCGCGGGTCGTCGACGAAGCATTCCAGGCCATGTTTTCTGGTCGACCCGGTCCCGCGGTGATCGAATTGCCTCCCGATCTGGCAGCCGAGCCGGTCGGCGGCGATTTCATGCCTGGACCGGTCGTCCCATATTCAACCAGACGATCGGCAACGCACGATGACGTTTTACCCGCAGCCAGACAGATCAGAAAGATGCGGCGACCCGTGATGATCGTCGGCGTTGACTGCGTGGCCGCCGACTCGTGTCGCGAAGTCCAGCGCCTTGCCGAACGCATGAACTCCCCGGTGCTTTTCGGGCGTCGCGGTAAGGGAGTGCTATCCGACGATCATCCGTTGACTGCCGGATTTCTGCGCTCGAAACGAGCAGTAGCGCTTCTCGGAGCAGCCGACGGCGTGGTCGCGCTCGGTTGTCGATTTACACAGATCGACACGCACAACTGGACGACACGCCTGCCGTCGAATGTCGTGCAGTTCGATCGCGACAAGGACGAACTGGGGCGTGAATATCCGATTGCCGCCGGCGTTTCAGGGGAGCTGGCCCCAGCCCTGCAGGCGCTGTGCGACATGCTCGACCACACGCCACCCGACATCGAACCGGCCTGGGCAACGGCCGCCCGCACGACGCATTTCGAATGGCGGCAAGAGCCGCCCATTCCGATTCTTGATCAGATTCGCCAGGCCCTTCCTCAGGACGGCCTCTTGTCGGTCGATGTCACCGCAACGGGTTACAACTGCTTCGATCGTTTTCCCGTGCCAGGGCCCCGGTCGCTGATTTACCCGTGCCATAGCGTTGCTCTGGGCTTTGGCTTTCCGGCGGCGATCGGAGCCAAATTGGCAGATCCCTCGCGCGCCGTGGTTTCGCTCTCGGGCGACGGCGGTTTTATGATGGGGTGTTTTGAACTGGCGACCGCCGTCGAGCACAACGTGAGTGTCGTAGCGGTCGTCGTCAAAGACAACTGTCTGTCGGCCATCAAGGGCTCGCAAGAACAAGCGTTCGAGGGACGCAGCATCGACGTGAGTATGCACACCCCCGACTTCGCCGCTCTGGCCCGCAGCTTCGGAGCGCACGCTGAATCTACACACAATGTCGATGATCTACCCCGATTGATTCACCAAGGACTGTCTCGCCGTGGCCCCACCGTTATCGAACTGCGTCTGGAGCACCGCCTCGACGAGTTGATTGGCGTCATCCCCTGGCTGCACGGAGAATAGGTCATGCTGACCGACGAACAGAATCTCATCGACAAACTTCGCAAGGTCGAAGCTTTGTACGCGGGTGCCGCATCAGATGGCGAACGTGACGCGGCCGCCAATGCGATCGACCGCATTCGCGAGCACCTGCGGCGCGTGCAGACCACCGACCCGCCCATTGAGATGCAGTTCTCGATGAACGATCATTGGTCGCGGCAGCTCTTCGTGGCGCTTTTACGCCGCTATGGCATCGCGCCCTATCGATATGCGCGCCAGCGCCATACCACGGTTATGGCACGCGTCCCGAAGGGGTTCGTCGACGAGACGCTGTGGCCAGAATTCCAGGCGTTGAGCCGCGAGTTGCGACGCTATCTGGACGAAGTCACCCAGCGCGTGATTGCAGCAGGCGTTTTTGCCGATAGCTCCGAAGCTGAAGTTCGACGCGGCGTGGCATCGCTGCCGTTTCAGGAATCATGACGAATTGGCATACGTCGAGATGTGCCCGGCGTATTCCGCGCAGGAGCAACCTTGCGAACTTAAGTCTCAAAACATTACCCCGTTCGGCCCCCCCTGCCGCTGATGAACCAGGCGTATGGTTATCTGCCAGTTTGGTTGGGGGATTCAATGTCTTTGGGCAATGTCATTTTTCCCCTCGGTCATTTTCCCGCCGAAGCGGCGGCGGGCGCAGCGGGGTCGGCGTTGCTCTTGCTCGTCTCCAGAAACGCGAACAGGTCTGCGATCTCAAAGAGAGACAGATCTTTAAAGAGGCCTTCCGGCATCACCGAGACCTTCGCCTTCACTTTTTCTTCCACTTTATCAGCGGGAATTTCCAGCCGGGTCGCGTCGGGCAGAAGCAGCAGTACGTTTTTGGAACCGGGATTGGGAAGCGGCATTCCGGTGTGTGACAGGCCGTCGGTGGTGACAATCGTGACTGCCGTGTACTGGTCGGAGATCACCTGCGAGGGACGAAGAATGGCTTCGATGATCTCCTTCTGCTGAAACCGCCGGCGAACCGTGGTCAGATCGGGTCCGACGCCCTCGCCTTCCTTTAAGAACCGATGGCATTTGATGCAGTTGGCCTTGGCGAAGATTTCCCGCCCCTTGACTGGATCTCCCTTCGCCGCATCAGGATTGCTTTCGAGAAAAATCTCGAGTTGGCGCACGGTGTACTTGGTTTTGTCGGCATCTTCTTTCGCAATTTCAGGAGATGGCTCGTCGGGGTAGTTGTCGCGAAACCATTGTTGATAGTAGGCCATGGCGGCACCCACATTGTCTCCCTTTTTATGCTCAAAGCCGGTCCATTTCTGTAACAGCCCCACGACGGCCTTGCCCCCTTCATTGCCGAGTTTCAGTCCCGCCACAATGACATTCCGGATTTCTTCCGGCTTTGAAGGCGTATAGCGGGCTGCGGCGAGGGCGGCAATGCACACTTGCATCGTCGTTTTGTCGGAACCGGCCACGGCGCGCTCGAGATAGGGAATATTTTCGGCCGTGGGGTTTTTGGATAAACCGCGGGCCAATACGTCGCGGCGATCGGCGTAGGTATCGAACAGCTTTCTCAGCAGCCCCTGCGACGCAGGAGCCGGGCTCTTTCCCAGGGCCTCGATCGTAACCGAGAGCATCTCTTTTTCACTCTCGGCCCCTTTTTTTTCGGAATCAGCCATGAGCTGTGCAACGACCTGCTCGAAGTCTTGGACCTGATCGGGCTGGCTGGCAGCGAGAATCAGCTTTGTGGCATGGGGCCGTTCGCGCCATGCGAGAATGAACTGCTTTCGATCTTCAGGGGTGTAGTATTCGAGCGTCCCTGACACGATGTTTCGCAGATAACCTTGCAGGCTGTTTCCGCCTTCCAGATCGCGGGTCATCTCGTACCAGTCGAGATACCGGCGTTTGATGTCAAATGTCCAGCCGACCTTGAGATACCGCATGCACATCGCAAAGAAGATTGAATGCTGCGACGTGGGAGCCTTCTCAATGGCTTCGATCAATGCCACGGCGGCGCCCGGAGCATGCGAAACACCAAGCAAGCGGGCCGTTTCCATCCGTATGGAATCGGCCATTGAGCCCGCTGCTGGCGGCGGAGTGTCACGAAAGTCGTCGAGCAGCAATTTGCCGATCGCTTTCGCGTGAATGGCCTCGTCAGAATGCCCGATACGCAACATCCAGAGTTGCGCCATCCGCAACTCATCCAGCCTGCGATGCGTGTTTGAGCGGGCCTTCCCGAGCGATTTTTGAATGCTCAAGAGACCAGCTTTGGCGAATTGTTTGTCAGCTCCCATCCGGTAAAGTGCCAGAACCCATTCCAACGGAATGCCATCTTCGTCACTTTGATAGGGCAGGACTTCAAGTATCTTTTCCAGATTGACTCGTTCCAGCGCGAGCCGCGCGGCAAACCGCAACCATCGGTCGTCACTGCTCAGCATTTTCAGGAGTGCCGTCGGGGGCCCTTCAAGTCCTG
>JAYTRB010000178.1:0-6434 GCA_043746425.1 Planctomycetia bacterium | reverse complement strand
GTCGAACCTCCTCCCGAGCCAGTCGTATTCAACAAATTTCCCCAAAGCGTGATCGGCCCTGAAGAGCCAATTCGTATTCCGGCCGTGTGCCAGCAGGTTGATTACGAAGCCGAGCTTGTCGTCGTCATCGGCAAACGCGGGAAGCACATTCCACGAGCGAGCGCCTTTACCCATGTCGCCGGGTACATGAACGGCAACGACGTGTCGTCGCGCGACTGGCAGAGCCATAAACCGGGCAAACAATGGCTCCTGGGAAAGTCTCCCGACACGTTCGCCCCGACCGGCCCCTGGCTGCTGACGGCCGATGAAGTGCCCGATTCGAGAAATCTATCGATCAAACTGCGACTTAACGGCCAGACCATGCAGAACTCGTCCTCGTACGAGCTGATCTTCGGCGTCGACGAGTTGATCGCCTACGTCTCACAGCTCGTCATGCTTGAGCCCGGCGATCTGATCTTCACCGGCACCCCCCCCGGCGTCGGAATGGCCCGCAAACCACCCGTCTGGCTGAAGCCGGGTGACGTCTGCGAAGTCGAAATCACCGGGCTGGGCATATTGAAGAACCCGGTCATGGCAGACGCTTAAGCCGCCAAATTCCATTGCCGTCGGTTCGAAGACCTCCGGCTTTCCCAGGGAGTCGTCAGCAAGCAGCGCGGCTTATCGCGAAACTTACAGCTACCGAAATCTCGAATGCAGTCGCGACGCCAATTGGTCTGTCGAATCGTCGCACGACGTGACGAGCCTGAGACTGCTCGCGACAACGACAGAAACTGATTTCGGCAGTGATTTACACGCGTCGGGTCACTGCCCGCCTTGCGGTCGAAACGCTTCGGTAGGCTGTACCGCTGGCTCTGCCTCGGCGTGCGACAACCGGGTCACGACCGGGTCGCCAGAACTGGCCGCCACTCGCGGCTGGTGGTTCAGAACCTGCCGCAAAGCCAGGGCCTTAGGGTCGGCAGGAGAGAGACGCAGCGCGTGGCCGACGGCGCTTTCTGCCGAGCGTCTGTCGCCGGCCCGCCAGCTTGCGTCGGCGAGCTGATACCAGTCAAGCGCCGAGGCGCGCCGACTGGCGATTCCCGCGCCGAGCGATCGGGCCGCATCAGACCAACGTTCGTCACGTGCGTAACATTGTCCCAGGAGCCATTGGGCCGGAGCCTGTTCTGCATTTCCAGGTTCGCTGTTTTCGATAATCGATCGCAACAGTGGCGCGGCAAATTTTATGTCGCCGTGTTGAAAATGCAATTCGGCAATCTGCATTTTCGCTTCGATGTGATCAGGATCGAATGCCAGCACCTGGTAAAAGTTTTCGAGGGCCCGCTCGTCATGTCGCCGGGCGAGCTCGACCTTGCCCCGCAATACCAGTCCTCGCGTCTGCCGCGGATCGAGTTCCAGCGCCTTTTCGAGAAGATGGTCGGCTTCACTCAGATTCTGCTGGTCATACATGGCTTCTGCCATGCCAATGTAGCCGCGCGGATCCTCGGGAATCTGATTGATCACTTTCGCCAGATGCGATGCGGCAGCCGCGCTGCTGCCATTCGCCATGAGCACCTCCGACAATTCGAGCCGCATTTCATAGTCGGTCGGGTTGCGATCGACGGCGGCCTCAAGCAGACTCTGGGCTTCACGCGAATTTCCGCGATCACGTGCCTGACGGGCCTCTTCAGAAAGCCGTTCAGCGGTTTCTGAGCGAGCCGTGACGGCCTGCCGGTGCGCCGAGCACCCGGCTACGGCGAAAAACACGGTCAGACAAAAAACGACGACGCTCGCGCGCAGGCGCAGGGCGCCCCGATTCAATTGCGACGGCAAAGGGTGAAGAAAAATGACCACGCACGCCTCTCGCGGCGAATTGCGCCGCGACGTCCGAATGCCCACCCCGCGATCCGGCGAACCTGACTGCAAAATGCGAGCCCGATCGTACCGAATGTCAAGAATCTCGGAAAGGGGAATTGTGGCGTGTTACTCGGCACAAAAGCGGTAATATACTTCCGCCGCCTGGCGGAGCTCGTTCACGTCGATCCATTCGTCGACGGTGTGGGCCTGGTTGATCGAGCCCGGGCCGAACACGACAGAGGGAACTCCCGTGGCGGCGAATCGCGATGCGTTTGTGCCGTACCATGCTCCCTGTTTCTGACGTCGACCGGCCACGGCCGCAATATGTGCCAGCAGCCGGTCGGCCCACGGTCCACTTCCGGTTTCTGACAGCGTCGCACCATCGACCCAGGGAGGCAGCATCTCGAAATCGACGTCGAGTCGCTCGCGTAGGTACGTCGTCAGATGCGGAATGACAGCCAGCGGATCCTCGCCGGGAATCACGCGGCGGTCGATTTCGATGAGACATTCATCGGGAACCGTATTGACGCTGATTCCTCCTTCGATTCGCCCGACGGAGAGTGTCGGCGGCCCGCACAAGGGGTGAGGCTGCACCATGCGGGGAAGCTCGTCGGCATAACGTTCGAGGCACGAGAGCACCTCGGCCATTTTGTAGATCGCATTGATTCCTTCGTTGGGGCGCGAACTATGGCAGGCCCGTCCGCGTGTTCGCAGTTTCCAGCGGACCGCGCCACGGTGCGCAACAATGACGTTGAGATCTGTCGGTTCCGCCACAATGGCAATCGTAGGAGCCGATGGAAAAAGCAATGGCGATCGGTCGGGGTCACTCCACATCCGAGCCAGAGCCTTGGCCCCCTGCGCCGTCGATTCTTCATCGCATGTGCATGAGATAACAACATGGGCCGCGCGGCCTGGTCGTTCGGCTACGAGTCGGGCGAAAGCGGCCAGCATGGCAGCCATGCCCCCTTTGACGTCGCAGGCGCCGCGGCCGTAGAGCCGTCCTTCCTTTACGACCGGCTGGAAAGGTTCGATGGTCATTCCTTCCACGGGAACGGTGTCCTGATGTGCGTCGAGCAACACCGTGACCGTCGCCCCTGGTCGATCGAGGCGCGCAATGACGTTGTCGCGCCCGGGAAGAACTTCGATTCGTTGACATTCGACGCCCAGCTTACGGAAAAAGTTCTCGAGGTAATCGCTCGTGCGAGCCTCGAAATATTCGGGGCCGGCGAGATCGCGCCCCATGGGGTTAACGCTGGGTATGGCCACCAGGTCTTTGAGAATGTCGAGCGGGTCCATAATGTGTCCGTCAATGGTGGAAGTGTCGTCCGCCAGTCGTGTCCTGGTCATTCGAGAATGGCCAAGGCCCGCGCCGTGAGACTCGTTGTGCCGACGGTGGCCATTATCATGACCTCACACTGAATTCCACAAGTCCAAATGGTGAAAGGATAAAAGCCCTGTTGACGGAAGAACGGCAAATGAATACCTTTCGCCGCCGCAAGGCGTATCTCAATGCCAACGGTCTGTTTCGCGTACAGGGAACGCAGTACTCGCACAGCCCGAAGGCCATGAATGGACAACCTTGCCCGAAGAACCGTTTTGACAAGGATGTCAAATGCCCGAAGTTTCGCCGAAGACTCCAGCGGTCTCTGCTCAGAATTTTTTCACCAAGCGCTCACGGTGGTGGCTCGAACCAGAATTCCTGATTTTGGTTCTGTTTGTTGTGGGGGCCTATTTCACACGCATGACCGATTTGTCGGTTCGTGGCGAGGAATCGCGACGGGGACTCATCGCCCGCGAAATGCTGACGACCGGTGACTGGATCGTCCCCTGTTGTCAGGGCGTCCCGCTCTTCAGCCGGCCTCCCCTGCAGAACTGGCTGATCGCCCTGGTCGCTCTCGTCCGCGGCGATGTCGACCAGGTTGCGCTGCGACTTCCCAGTGATTGTGCGATTCTGCTCACCGTTATCTTAATTTATGGATATTCTCGCACATTTCTAACCCGGATGGGGGCCCTGACAGCCGGGGCCGCCTATGCCAGCATGGGACAAGTTCTTGAGCTCGGCCGGTCGGGCGAAACTGATGCGCTGTTTACCTTGTTTGTGAGCGGATCACTGCTGCTGTGGCATTTGTGTTTTGTCCGTGGCGAGTCCCCGTACAAAACATGGTGCCTGAGTTATCTGTTTGTCGCGCTGGGGATACTCACGAAAGGTCCGCAGGCGCCGATCTATTTCGCCGGGGTCGTGGGTGCGTACTTGCTCGTCACCAGGAACTGGCGATTTGCATTTTCAAGAGCGCATGCCGCGGGCATCGGCCTATTCTGCCTGGTCTATGGAGCCTGGCAGATTCCCTACACTTTGTCGCTGGGCCTGAAGGGGGCGGGTCAGATGTATGTCAACGATGTCGGACACCGCTTTCTCGACTTGAGCCTGTCGCTGTTTTCAACGCATCTGGCCGAGTATCCCCTTGAAACCCTGGTGTGCCTGCTGCCCTGGTCGGGGTTGTTGATCGTCTGGTGCCGTCCGCGGTTTCGCAAGACGCTCGGTTACGCGGGAAATCATGCTCTCTTTCTGATGCTTTGCGTGGCCGTTACGTTTCCGACGGTGTGGCTGCCTCCGGGTTCCCGTCCGCGGTATTTCATGTGCCTGTATCCGTGTGTGGCACTGTTGGCCGCCATCGTCGCCAACCGCGTTTCGCGGACCAGAAACAGCGAGCCCTGGCGCATCGTCTGGCCCGTTTTCGTGAAAGGGTCGGCCGCCGTCATGGCGGGCGCGGGCCTCGGCGTGCTGGCTCTGTCTCTGGGAGACGTCAAAATCTGGTTCAAGCCAACCCCGGGATTAGCAGAGCTGTATTTCGCTTCAGCGCTGGTCGTCGCGGGCGTGGCATGGTGGTCGGCGACGACGCCAACACCTGTGCGCCGCCGGTTGGCGGTGCTCGCCATCGCCGGTTTTTCTGCCTTCACCTACGACACGGTTCTCATCAACGGCTTCCAGGGAACGACCGTCGACACCGAGGGTGCGATTGCCCAACTGAAGCAAAAGTTGCCTCCCCACGCGAACCTTGTGAGTTTTGATAAGACGCACCATTTGTTCGTCTATCATTACCACAACCACATTCCCATCTGCCCCTATCCTGAAGCACTCGAAGATGTCGACGACAGCATTCGCTACTTTTGCGTCGATGCCAATGAGCTCGCCGGCCATCCTTTGCCCTTTTCGTGGGAGACTGTCGCCGAAGTGAATTGCGACCGGCATTTTGAGCAGCATCCGCGCTGGCGGATCATCGTCGGACATCGGACAGATATACCCGCCACGGCGTCGACGCACTCGAAGGCTGCCGCGGCAAAGCGGAATTAACCCGGATGGAGCACGCGCTTCGTTCAACGACAGAGGCTTACGCCAAGGCGTCTCGCGCCCCCCCGCCGCCTCACTCTTCAGCCGCCAGATTCACCCGCACAATCTCTTTGTCGTTTCTGGCAAACACACTCTGCATGGCGAACGCCGGGTGCGACCAGATCGTCTTCCGCCCATCGCTCGAATCGTTCTCGCGCGTAGGCTCGATGAGTTTCGACCGGCTCAATTCTTTGTAGCCCGCGGGAGTCAATTCAGCGATGATCAGATCTCCCTGGTCGTTGTGAATGAAGAACTGGTCTTCATGCGGAATCAGAAACGCATTCCACCAGCGTCCCTCGCCGGTAGCGGCGAACGTCTCCCACAATCGCTTTCCGGTCTTGGCGTCGAGACAGCGCAATTGCCCATAGCTGCAGATGCCATAGATATGAGAGTCGGTTACCCACGGCGTCGGCATGATCGAATGCAAACCGTCAGTGCGTTGCTCGCTGTTGCTGTTCCCTTTCCATACAATTCTGGCAGACTTGCCCCCCGGCCCAACTTCGATCATACGCGGCCCATTATAAAAAGCCGTCAGGAAAAGGCGGTTCCCGACCTGTCGCGGCGCGGGAATGCACAAGCTGGCTTTGACATCAAACGGGATTTCCCAGTAGGTCTCGCCATTGGCCGGGTTGAGCGACGAAACTGCGTGCGGATGCCAGATGATGACCTGTCTGACACCATCAAAACTAAACATCATTGGCGGGCAATAGCCGGGCTCTGAATCTTCAAGGGCCCGCCAGATTTCCTTCCCGGTCGCTTTGTCGAAGCTGACAACGAGAGCCTTATCGGCGCCCCCCACGAGTGTGATGAGTTGCTGGCCGTCGACCAACGGAGAAGCGACCATTCCCCACGTGGGGATTTTCGTCTGGAAATCTTCAACAAAATTCTTTTGCCAGACGATTTCTCCAGTCTCGGCATTGAAACAGAACATGTGCCCCTGCGCCCCGATCGTGTACACCTTGCCGTCGTCGACCACCGGCGTCATCCGCGGCCCCGCGTCATAGGCGACCGTGTATCGCACGCGGTAAGAATGCTTCCAGAGGATTTTTCCATTGGCGGCGTCGAGGCATAGAATGCGCTCATTTCCTTCGGCTTTCATCCGATCCATGACGTACACGCGGCCATTGGCGACCGCCGGCCCCGCATACCCCTCGCCGATCGGGGTCGACCACATCCGCGGCAGAAGACCCACATTGGGAAGCGTCTTGACGATTCC
>JAYTRB010000177.1:0-3521 GCA_043746425.1 Planctomycetia bacterium | reverse complement strand
CTGGTACAGTCCAACCGCTTCGTCGCTCGTGTCGCGGTCGGCAATGCTTGTGAGGCCGACTGCGTTGTAGTCGGCCAGCAGCCGTTTCAGCCGGTCGAGCTTGTCAGACTCGCTGAGAGGGTTCCCAATGGGATCGGCTTTGACCAACCGCGTGCAACTGCGAAGTATGCCGTTCGGTTCACCCGTTTGCGGATCGCGTTCGATGTAGCCGGTGCCTCCGTCGGCTATCTTGAAATCGCGGTCGATACCGCTGCGCTTGAGCGCCAGCGAGTTGAGGGAAGCGTCGGGACCGGTGGCGAAGAGTACCGGGTGTTCGGGCGCGACTTGGTCGAGTTCTTTGCGGGTCGGGTATCGCTGGTCGCGGAGCCGGGTGATGAAGACCTGTCGCACGACGATCCATTCCCCCTTCTCGAGTGCCGTCGCGCGCGAACTGATGTAACCCAGTACGTCCGCAATTGTCTCCATTTCAGGTACAGGATGGTCGAATTCATAAACCGACGCCGCGCTGGGATGAACATGCGAATCCGCAAGTCCCGGCAGCACGGTCTTGCCTTTCAGGTCAATTGTCGTAGTCATCGCCCCGGCCAGTTTCATTATCTGGGCATTCGTCCCGACTGCCAGAATTCGGTCTCCCTTCACGGCCAACCCTTCGGCGATCGTGAATGCCTCATCGACCGTGACGATTTTTCCGTGATGCAACACCAAATCAGCGTCGTCTGCTCCTTTTGCGAGCCGAGTTGCGCCAGAGGCCGACAAGACGAGGCTTATCGCAAGTCCGATTCGGCAACGCATGGAAGGCGCATTCATGGCGGCATTTCTCGGATGGCTGGGCCGGTAGAGGAGGTCGACGGCGTAACGACTTGGCAGCGTAGGGGCGCTAAACCGAAGGGATGAACGCGTTAAGCACCGCGTAGGCGGCTGCACCCAGCCCGGCCGCGCATGGCAGCGTTGTTACCCAGGCCAGAAGAATCGTCCTGATTGTTTTCCATTTCGCCTGACTATTGACCGTCCCGATTCCAAATAGCGCTCCACAACTGACGTGCGTCGTCGAAACGGGAAGTCCCATGTGGCTGGCCGACAGCACGACCGCGCTCGTCACCAGATTTGCCGCGAAGCCCTGGCCGTGATTCATCGGCGTGATCTTCTGGCTCATTGTCTCGGCCACCTTTCGCGAGCTCACCAGGCCGCCAATCAGAATCAACGCGGCCACCCCCACAATGGCACCGATTTTGCCGAGCAGGGGCGCGACGAGCAGCAATGCCGCGATTTTGGGGGTGTCGTTCAATCCGCGAGCGAAGCTGACCGATCCGGCCGACAGATAATGCAGCCGGTCGACCAGTTGCGCCACTTCGAATCCAAAGAACGTCCCCGCATACTTGTTTCGGCAAGTGACCGTCGTTCCCAGGGAGATCGTCAATTGCCCGACGCGTTCGAGCATTACGACCGTATCGAGCTTGGGGACAACTTCAATTAATTCTTGCCCCGCACAGAAACACGTTTCTTCGGTAACGCCCCATCGCAGGCGGACGGCGTGGAATAACGCATAGACCGCCCCTGTGGCAATCAGGGCCAACAGCGGACTGGTCAGCAGCGGCACGACGAATGTTGTTGCCAGCTTGTCGATACTGATCCCCGAACCGGCCGCCCAGCCCGCTCCCACGAGGGCGCCGACTAAGCCGTGGGTCGTCGAGATGGGCAGCCCCACGAACGTGGCGATGAGCACCGTCAATCCGGCCCCGCAGGCGACAGCCGCCAGATATTGAGGATTAGCCGTCAATTCGGCATTCACTAATCCTTTGCCGCTGAAATTTGAGAGAAGTTTTTCGGCCATCACGGCCGCGGCCAACGATCCCGCACACGTCGCCGCGGTGCCCCACCACAGCGCCTGCCGAAAATCGGTAATTCCGCTGCCAAACAGGGTGGCGACCCCTTTGAAATTGTCGTTCGCCCCATTGGCGTACGCCAAGAGCGTTACGGCCAGCAATACGATTGCCAATGTCATGATTGGATCCTGAGTTCTTAAATTTGATTCCTTTTTCCAAAGCGTGGCACGCTTGCCCTGAAGATGCAAGTCCATCGCGCAGAACAGGCATTGCCGTTGCGGGCGATACGTCTTGCACGATTGCTGCGACTGTGATCTCGCTGCGGGCTTGCCCACTCAGGTGAGTGTTTTCCCTGGTATTCACCAAACCCGTGGAAGCGGTTGTGCAGCTTTTCTTTCAGTTCCTGGAAATTTTTTCCGGGAAAGAAAACTAATGCTGGAACAGTTTGCCCAGCCGGCCGATTTTAAAGCTGCGGGCCATTTCGGCCTGGGTTCCCCAGCAAACATGCATCACATAACTCACTCAATTGGAAGACATCCACCATGCGTGGCGAATTAAAGACCCGGCAGCAAGCCGTCCGAACCGATTTGCGAGAGACTGTCGAATTGGCATTGGCACGCAGCCTGTATCTCTCGGGAAAGAACTTACGGTTCGAAGTTCACGAAGATGGTCTCGTTTTGCGGGGTGTCGTGCGCAGCTACTATCAGAAACAACTGGCCCAGGAATCATTGAAGTCGATTTCGGGCATCCCCCGGATCCACAACGAAATCGAGGTCGTGACCGTGTGAATCTCACGGACTTTGCAGATAGCATTCCAGTTTGCCCATCTTCGGCAATCGGTTCTCCACGCCCAGTGCTAGCCGTCACGACCGGAAACGCCGATAAAAGCGTCATTGTCGGCCGAGCCGATTCCAGTGAAGGGGCAAGATTGTGGCGGTTCGCAGTGTTCTTAAAGCAGGGCTGATCCTATCCAATTGCCTGGCGGGGGGCGGGTGCATCTACTCGGGCGGCCAGACGACGACGCTGGATCGCGCAGGAATTCCGGTGGGACTGACGGCCGTTTCGGTTCCGTTTGAAAAGCTGGTGCGACCGGCCCCTGCGCCGGTTGGTTTCAGCAGCACCTATCAGAAACAGTTGCTCGATCGGCAGCGTCTGGCGCGCCGACAGGCCGAACGAGACGCGCAGGCGAAGAAGTCGGGAACGGATCAAAACGGAACGCCCGTTTCGACTCGGCCGGTTTCTCGTCCTCCGGCACCTTAATGGCGATTTCTCTGGAAAACACGCATGTCATCGAAACCCATTCCCGTTTTCCAAAAGGCTGCCGGCGCGATACCGGAGGCGACATGAGCAACGAATCGGCGGCCCCAAAGGGAGTGACACAAATGGCGCCACATGCGCGGGCGAGCGCCGCTCTCGCAGGTGAGGCGACAATCGTCATTTTTGGTGCATCGGGCGACTTGACGGCCCGCAAGCTCTTACCGGCTCTGTTTCACCTGTGGCAAGGCGGGTTTCTTTCAGAGCGATCGCCGATCGTTGGCGTGGCCCGCCGCGAAAAGACTGACGCCCAATTCCGAGACGAAATGCTCGAGGCGGTCAACCGTCACGGACGCAGCGGCGCGGTTACACCGGCCCAATGGGAACCGTTCGCAAAAAGGCTTTTTTATCGGTCGTTAGACTTGTCTCTCAGTGCCGGATACG